>JANWKM010000129.1 GCA_025451395.1 Ilumatobacteraceae bacterium | reverse complement strand
GGCGAGGTCGATGGTGATCTCGCGGGGAGTTTGGGTGACGCCGATGCGTACGTCCACAGAGGTCCTTTCGGGGCCGGAAAAAGCGTCCTCATCGTATCTGTGACATGGCAGGCTGGCTCCCATGAGCAAGGTGCAGGTCGTCATTCCGGTGTTTGCGAAAATCACCGCGCTGGACGCCGTCGGACCCTACGAAGTGCTGCAGCGAATTCCGTCGATCGATGTGACTTTCATCGGGCATCAACGTGGTGAGGTGCGCACCGAGAACGGTTTTCTTGGCATCACGGCCGATGGCACGTTCGAGGATTTCCCTCACCCCGATGTGCTCGTCTTCCCCGGTGGGGTGGGCACGCGCAAACTGGTGCACGACGAACGCGTTCTCGAGTGGGTGCGCAATGTCCACCGCACCACCACGTTCACGACGTCGGTGTGCACCGGTTCGCTGGTGCTCGGCGCCGCGGGACTTTTGAAGGGGCTGACGGCGACCACGTACTGGTCGTGTTATCCCGAGCTAGAAGCGCAAGGCGCGATTCCAACGGCGCAGCGCGTAGTCGAGCATCTCGACAATCGCATCATCACCGCCGCCGGTGTGTCGAGCGGGATCGACATGGCGTTACGGCTCGTCGAGTTGCTGGTCGATCGCACCGCGGCCGAGGCTGCGCAGCTGATGATCGAGTACGACCCGCAGCCGCCGTTCGACTGCGGCAGCATGGCGAAGGCCACCGCGGAGAACGACGACATCATGCTGCGAGTGATCGAGTACGCCCAACTTCGCGAGTAGTTCGTTCGGACTAACGGTTAGCTAGTCGACCCCTTTGCCGTCGCGCCGACAGCGCTGCAAAAACGAGAAGGATCGCGGCTCCCGCGATCAAACCCTCTGTCAGAACCTCGTCGGCGCGACCGAGAAACCACGTCATCAACGGAGCGAGTGCCAACCCGAGCAGGACAGTGACGACGTAGTCCTCGTCGCGGGGCTGCACCCACGAGAGGAGTAGCACCATCATCGCAATCGGGACGAGAAGGAGGTCGATCAAGACTCCGAGGTAGCCAAGTGCAAGCACGACAACAGCCGCAGCTAGGAGAAGGGTGGCCAAGGCCAATAGGCGTGGCGCGAAGGCTGAGCGCCGATTGGGATGCTTTCGATGTCGAACAATGGTGCTCACGCAAAGAATCGAAGGCACCACTGTCATTGCGTAGGTCACCGCCAGTAGTCCTGGCTCTAGGTGGTATCTGATGTCCACGGCAGCTGCCGCGACAGCGACACCGATTGCGACTACCGCAGCATTCCGGAGCCCCCACTCGCTCGAAATCGTCACGCTTGCAGCATGACCCGTCTCGGTCGTTCCAGCAACGAGGCCACCGGACGAGTGCAAATCGACCATAGAAACTTGATCTACGATTTCCGTTAACAGGGGGAGGTCGAACATGGGCGACAAGGACAAGAAGGCGAAGCCGCCGAAGCTTCCGGCTGGGGCGCCGAACGATGTCAAGGATTTCCTGGCGTGCAAACGAATGGAAGTCGACCTCGACCCAACACAGACTGGGTGGCTCCCCCGCCCTGATTATGTTCCCGAGGCCGTCGCCCCCACCGCGACAGTCACGGCTAACGGAGCCAACTCCGTCAACGTTTCTGTCGGTTGGGGTTACATCTCGCTGACGCTGCCGGTGACGGTGGCGAACGGCCAACTGCAGGTCGATGCAACGAACATGCCCGGCAAGCAGGGCATTGACGATTGGGTCAAGTCGTTCAACGACTCGTTGAAGGACAACGACAAGGAGTTGTCCGGCCTCGAGCTTCGCAACGGCAAGATTCACCTCACCAAGCGCGTCATCGGGGCCGCGCAACAAGCGGCCGCAACGACACCTGCAACGACCCCTGCAACTACTCCAACCCCGGCGACGACACCGACGCCCGCAACAACACCGACGCCAGCAACGACTCCGGGCACGACGCCTGCGCCAGCCGGAGCAGGCGCAGGTGGCGGCGCGGCGTCGCCGCCCGGTGGCTGCCTGCTGTTCATCATCGTGGCGCTGATCTTGTTGCTCGGAACCGGAATCGCATACCTCGTCACACGCGACGACGGGGGCGGTACGAGAACTTCCTCGGACTCGCAGGTCACAGACTCCGATTCGGTTTCGTCGACCCCGGTGGAAGAGATTGGCCTGATCTGCGCGATCCGCGAGGTCGTGGAAGCGGTGCTCGACGACTTTGGAGTCGACGATCCGTGTGAAATCCCTCCCGACGATTTTTACGCGGCGTGTTACGACTACATCAGATATTGCATGACGGGCCATGTGCCACTCATCAAGCTGAACGCGATCGTCGGGATCTCGCACGACGGCTCCGTGCCCGACTATGTGACCGGCCAAACGGGACCGTCACAGACCGAGCACCGAGTATGGCCGATCGGTTCGACCTACGGCGGGTCCTCGTGGATAGAGGCAGTGAGTCAATGTGGCGGCAACACGATCACGGGCCGATCGATGTTGATGGAAACGGGTGTGACGTCTATCAAGCATCCGCTGTACAACTACGGACAATGCCGAGCGTCCCTGTATTACCTAACGGACACCGTGCGGCTCAACCTCGGTAATTACGACTACAACGTGACCGGCACGCCCGTCGCAGCGACCGACCCGGACATCTCCGGTATCACGGTGCCGACCGAGACATCGTTGGACGCGGTCGGAACAACCCTTGGACTGCTCGGGGGCAAGTCGCTCGATCTCAATTGCACGTGGTACACGGCAGACAACGCATACCTGTCGCTCGACTCGTGCCTCAAAGATCGTTGGGTCTTCAATGCGGGGTACAACGACTCACGCGTCACCTCGTACGGGGCTGGCTGGGTCAACCCACTCGGCACCTGGTCGCCGACCGAAGAACAGATAACTTCGTTCGGCTCGAGTCGACTGTTCGGTCCGGGCAAATACTTCCCATGCGGGCCAGGCAACCTCGCGTACACAGCGTGCCCGTCTGGCCAAGCCGAAGTTAAAACGTCGTTCTTCGTCACCGGCACAGTCTCGTTGGCGCAGCGACTCGACGAGGTGGCCGACGGAACGTACATCGAGGTTGGCGTCGAGGAGTACTGGCTGCGCCTGCTACGCGACGCCGACACATGGAAGCTGACGTCGTCGGAGGGCGACGACTCGCAGGGGCGTGCGATTCTGCGTGGCAACTCGGTCACGTTCATGATGCCTTACAACGAACCGGCGGAGCCCGACCTGAACTACAGGGTCACGGTGGGCGATGCGACCGGCGCCATCGATCAGCCGCCGCTGCCAGTGATGGGGCGGTTGACGTCGACGCAGGGGCCAGAGACTCCTTCGGACTTCTTCGCGCAATTGTCGAACAGCATCGCGACCGGCGACTTGACCTACGCGCTCGGTCGACTGCACCCGTTGGTGTTGCAAGCCTTCTCCGCCGACTTGTGCAGTGCCGAACTCTCATTGCGAGTCACTCCCAACTACCTGATCAGCCTCGACTCGGTCGGCGAGACGGCGAACTGGAAGTGGGAGCTACCAGATGGCCGATCGTTCGACGTAGAGAACGCGACCACGGTGACGATTCGACTACCGGAGGTCGCCGACCCAGTTGATGCTCACATCGTGAACATCGATCAAAAGTATTACTGGTTCACCATCTGCGACGGGATCTAGCGCAACTACACAGAAGTCGCACAGAACGTGTCGCCTTGCGGCAATGACTGCATGGTGGCGACATCGGTATCGCCGTAGAGAGCCTTCAGCATGCCCTTCACCATCCCGCGATCGACGGCACAGATCACAGGGTTCTCGATCGCGACATCACCGAACGGGCAATGGTTGCTGACGATGCGGAGTTGGTTGTTGCGCTGATCAGCGTGGGCCGCAAAGCCATGAGCAGAAAGTGCGTCTGCCACCGCCTGCATCGCCGAACGCAAGCTGCGCTGACCGGCAGCGAGATCGTTGCCAGTCAGGCCGAGGGCCATCGCCCGACCGTATTCCTGCCCGACGTCTTCGGCCATCACCTCGGCTTCGGCGCGCGGTAGCAACGCCAGTGCGCGGCCGAGAAGCGAGAGCACCAGATCGTCGCTGCGCACCGGGACATCGCTGATCGAGTCGAGCTTGGCATCGGCCGGAACGCGGTAGTACTTGCTTGGCCGACCGGCACCGGCCCCCTCTGCGCGTTCAACCGCCACTTCCAGGTAGCCGCCGGCGGCGAGCTTGTCGAGGTGGTGGCGAGCAACGTTGGGATGGACCCCAAATTGCTCGGCGACCTGAGTGGCAGTGACACCGGTCGACTCCTCACGTGCGAAAAGGTAGATGCCGCGACGGGTCGGGTCGCCAAAGGCGTTCGTGATCGCGGACACCGTGCTGGTGAAGGCCAGGCTCGTGGAGGGCGAGTTCGCGGACACGCCGATATTGTACCTATGCGCATAGTGGTAATTCGACGGGAGAGCTTGATGCCAACGGTTACGCACGACCAGATCATCGAAGCGCTGCGGCCGGTCGAAGACCCTGAGCTGCATCGCAGCATCGTCGACCTCGGCATGGTCCGCGACGTCAAGATCGGCAAGGACGGCAAGATCGGCGTGCAGATTGCACTCACCGTCGCCGGCTGCCCGTTGCGCAACGAGATCCAGAACCGGGTCGGCGGCGCGGTGACGAAGGTGCCCGGCGTGACCGGTTTCGCGCTCGATTTCACCGTGATGACCGATCAGGAACGCGCCGATCTGCGCGAGAAGTTGCACGGTCACAGTCACGCTCCCGCCAACGGCGCACAGGCACATGGTCATGCCGAGGGCAAGGCTGTCCCGTTCAACGAACCCGGCAACAAGACTCGCCCGCTGCTGATCTCGAGCGGCAAGGGTGGCGTCGGCAAGAGCAGCGTCACCGTCAACCTCGCAGTCGCGCTCGCCAGTCAGGGTTACAAAGTCGGCGTCGTCGATGCCGACATCTACGGTTACTCGGTGCCGCGCATGCTCGGCACCGATCGCGATCCGGTGGTGATCGACGAAATGTTGGTGCCGCCCGAGGCTCACGGCGTCAGCTGCATCTCGATCGGCTACTTCGTGCCCGAAGGTCAGGCAGTGATCTGGCGCGGCCCGATGTTGCACAAGGCACTTGAGCAGTTTCTCGCCGACGTCTTCTGGGACAACCCCGACTTCCTGCTGATCGACATGCCGCCGGGCACCGGCGATATTGCGCTGAGCCTCAGCCAATACCTGCCGCGCGGCGAGGTCTATGTGGTCACGACTCCGCAGCCCGCGGCGCAGAAGGTGGCGGCGCTATCGGCAGCGATGGCGGCCAAGGTCAATCTCACCGTCAAGGGCGTGATCGAGAACATGAGCTACTTCGTCGGCGACGACGGAAAGCGTTACGAAATCTTCGGCAGTGGCGGTGGACAGAAGCTCGCCGACGACCTCGGCGTGCCGCTACTGGGCCAACTCCCGCTCGTGCCCGAACTTCGTGAGGGTGGCGACACGGGCAACCCGATCACCGTCGCCAACCCGACGAGCGAGCTTGCGCAGTCGTTCCAAGCGATCGCCGCGCGTATCGCCACCGAGTTGAAGTCGAAGAAAATCTTCAGCTCCGCACTCAAAGTCAACTAGCCGAGCGAGGCGGGTCGTTCGCCGATAAGCCGTCCACCGACCGATGGCGGGGCAAGGATGCGCCGCTGCTGCTCGGTGATGCCTTCGTACTCGTCTGCGTTGTAGTACTCGTTCATCCACGCCGAGTTTCCCGGGCTGTACTTGTACAGCAGGGCGCGACGCTCGTGCCGTGCCTTCCACGGAGCGGTGCCGTGGATGAGCGCCTCTGTGGTAACGATCACGTCACCGGCCTCGACAGCCGGTTGCACGACGTAGGGCGGCTGCCGCAGATAGTTGCGCACGTCGCCGGGGATGGCGTCGTTGAAGTTGCTCTTGTGGCTACCGGGCACGCAGCAGAAACCTCCATCGCCCTCGCGTGCGCTGGTGAGGCAGTAGGTGACGACGGTGAGCCCGGTACGGATGACGCCATCGCGGTACATGTACCAATGATCGGGCCGGTCGTCGGAACCCTCTCCGCCATGCAGGGCGTCGCCAGTGCCACCCTTGAGGGTGTAGATGCAGAAGTCGTGATCCAGGCGGAAGTGCGGACCGACGAGCTCGACGAGGTAGCCCACGACGGTCGGATGATCGATGAGAGCGTGATAGGGCGGACCCCACGCTGAGGCGCGGAACACACGGTCGTGCTTGAGCTCGGTGGAGAGCGGCGGGCGCCATCGATCGGCAAGTTCATTCAGCGAGGCCAGCTCGTGCGGTGACAGCACTTGCTTGATGATCAGGTAGCCCTGCAGGTCGAATACGAAACGTTCCTCGGGCGTCATCGCCTCTATTGTCGCCGAGATGAGTCACACCGCGCGAAAACAGGTGATGGCGATGCTGAAGAGTCTGCGACCGGTAGCAACGGAGCACGCGCTGATTCGACTCGGTCCGCTCGGCGATGGCGGATACCTGGTGCCCAACGACCTCGCGGATCTCGAGGCGTGCTTTTCACCCGGAGTCGGTCTCGTCTCTGGTTTCGAGAGCGACTGCGCGGCCGCCGGGATAAGAGTCTTCATGGCGGACAGATCCGTCACCGGCCCGGCGGACACCTCGGACGCGTTTCACTTCGTGCGCAAGCACGTCGGGGTTAGCACGAACCACGACACAATCACCCTCGACGATTGGGTGGCCGAGTCGCTACCGGGATCGAAGGCTGACCTGTTGCTGCAGATGGACATCGAAGGCGCGGAGTTCGACGCCCTCTGGCACACGACCGATCGTTTGCTCGCCAGATTTCGGATCATCGTCGTCGAGTTCCACGAGATGCACCGGTTCGCGGAGCCCGCGTTTCTCCACCGCGCCGCCGCGACGTTCGGGAAGATTCTCCGCAACCACATCTGCGTGCACATTCACCCGAACAACTGCTGCGGCTCCGTCGAGGTCGCCGGTGTCGTGGTTCCGCGCATCGCCGAGTTCACGTTCCTGCGTCGCGACCGCGTACGAAAACGCTGGCGACCTCAGTTCGTCGAAAGCTTCCCGCATCCGCTCGACGCCGACAACGTGCCCGAGAAAGGGTTCTTACCCCTCCCGCCCGATTGGCTTGCGTGACTACGCTCGGCCGGTGTACGCGATCGCTCTCAGTGTCGCCGCCTGCCTTCGGGCACGGACTCGGGTCGACGTTGCCTGGGTTGTCGATTCCCAAGGTCTCGGCGCGGTTGAGAGATCCGATGCCCTGGCGATCACGCCCGGTGGCGGCCGCATCGGTTCACTGTTCTCGGGAGCCATCGACGGCCAACTATCCGAGCTCGCCGCTCGACAGAGTGCCACCGGTCGTGTGGTCGGCATCGATGTCAGCGTCATCGATGCCAACGCGGCCGGTCTGGCGACCGGAGGTCACGTCCGTTGTGTGTTGACACCCGCTTCAGAACTTCCCGAGGACCTATGGCAGCACATGATGGATCGCACGCCCGTTTGTCTCGTCAGCCACCTCAACGCCGACGTGATCACCGCGACGACGCTGTTTACTTTCGACACGATCACCGAAGCTGACGCCGAGATCGCAGAGCTGTTCAACCGCGGAGCGAGCAGCGTTGTTGCCAAGGACGACACGATCGTGACGGTGCTCTGGCCGATCACACGGTTGGTGATCGCGGGTGGCGGGCAAATGGCCGACGCGTTGCGCGACGCGGCGGCTCTCCTCGGGTGGCAAACCATTGTGGCCGCCGATGCCAGCACGGCGTCGGGACTGATCGCCGGGCTGTCAGCGATGGACAACCTGGTCGTGATGAGCCACGAGTTGGAAACCGCCGGTAGCGCGCTGGTTGCCGCGCTGGCGAGCGAGGTCGGCTACATCGGCGCGCTCGGCTCGCGCAAGATGCAACAGAACCGTGCCGATTGGCTCGCCTACCGGGGGATCACCGACATCGACCGCATTCATGGGCCTGCCGGACTCGACATCGGTGCGCAGACACCGGCCGAAGTTGCCGTGGCGATCCTCGCCGAAGCACTGGCAGCAAGGAAAGGGTAGGCTGCTCACACGCCCTGAGCCAGTAGTGAACCAGTAGTGAAACGACGGGAGTGCGCTAGATGAGCCAGCAATCCGACCCAGCTCGCGAAGTGCTCCGTGCCGTCTGGGAAGCCCAAGGCGACGTCGGCGAGGCGATCGACGAGGAGTGCAGCCCGACCAAGTCGTGCAAGAACATGAAGGGCATCACCTTCGACGGATTCGCCGAACCGGGTAGCGATCTGCGCGCAGCATGGCGCGACAAGCTGGCCCGTGAAGGCAAACTCGGCACCTCCGCCGAGAGCATCCACGACCTCGTGTTTCGCCCGGTGGAGCAGCACTGATCGATCACCTGCCCACCAACGTCGGCGAGTTGACAGAAGTGCTGCGCGATGGCGGTTACCTTGCCGACCGCGGGCTCTCCACCGCCATGTTCGTCGCGCTCACCCTTGGTCGTCCGATTCTGCTGGAGGGCGAAGTCGGAGTCGGCAAAACTGAGTTGGCGAAGGTACTCGCCGCCGTCTTCGGTCGACGACTGGTGCGGCTGCAGTGCTACGAGGGCATCGACACCAATCAGGCCCTCTACGAATGGGACTACGCCCGCCAGATGTTGCAAATCCGCGCGCTGTCCGAGCGACAGATCGAGGACGAAAACGCGGTGGACAGATTGTTCAGCCCGAAGTTCCTTCTCGAACGCCCGCTCCTGGAAGCGCTACGCGCGGGTAATCAGTGCGTGCTGTTGATCGATGAGATCGATCGTGCCGACGACGAGTTCGAAGCATTCCTTCTCGAGTTGCTGTCCGACTTCCAGATCACGATTCCCGAGATTGGCACGATCAAGGCCGACACGCGACCACTAGTCATCCTCACCTCGAACCGCACCCGCGAGTTGCACGATGCGCTCAAGCGGCGCTGTCTGTACCACTGGATCGGATATCCCACCGCAGAGCGTGAGGTCGAGATCATCAAGGTTCGCGCCCCGGGCGTGCCCGAGGCTCTGGCGCGCAAGGTGGTGGCGGCTGTGCATCGCTTGCGCGAACTCGACCTCGCCAAGCCGCCGGGCGTGGCAGAGACGCTCGATTGGGTGGCGGCGCTCGACGTGGTCGGCAACGCGCAGTTCGACATCAGCACGGCCGACGACACGCTCGGTTCGGTGGTTAAGGATCGCGACGATCTCGAACTCGTGCGCGCCAGCCTGGAGAGCATCGTCTCCGGTGCCTGACGAGGCAGCGTTCACCGAACTGCTGGTCGATTTCGGCCGCGAATTACGCGACGCAGGCATCTCCTGCGGTTCCGGCGACGTACTGGCGTACTGCGCTGCCGCGGCCGCCCTCGACCCGAGCGACATTCGCGACCTGTATTGGGCGGGGCGAACGACGATGATCAGTCGCCGCGAACAGATAGCAATCTACGACAAGGTATTCCGGCGGTTCTTCCTCGACGAGAGCGATAGTGCGCCCGATCGGCGACGCGCCGCCATCAGGGTCGTGTCCGGCGCGCAGGCGGTACTGGAAATCCCCGATGCGGAAATGGGTGAGGAGCGTGCCGAGGAGCAGGAGTCCAAGCTTGGCCAACTGGCGTCGGATGCAGAGATCGTGCGCAACAAGTCCTTCGCCGCGTGCACTTCCGAAGAACTTGCCGCGCTGCGGCGCATCATGACGCGGGTTCGTTTGACACCGCCACGTCGTCGCACGCGTCGAAAGATTCCCGCACGGGCGAGTCAGCGCATCGATTTGCGGCGGACGATCCGCGAATCGATGCGCACGCACGGCGAACCCACCAGTCTGTTATGGCTGCGGCGACAGATGCGGATACGGCCGCTCATCTTGATTCTCGACGTTTCAGGCTCAATGTCGGACTATTCGCGCAATCTTCTCCAGTTCGCGTTCTCCGCCAAGCGCGCCTCAGACCGCGTCGAGGTTTTCTGTTTTGGGACTCGACTCACGCGGATCACACGAGCACTCGAACGTCGACGACCGGATGACGCGATGGAACACGCCGCCCGCACAGTTTTCGACTGGGATGGTGGCACTCGCATCGGCGCCTCGCTCGACGAGTTCGTGCGTAAGTGGGGTCGACGAGGTTTGAGCCGCGGTGCAATCGTCGTCATCTGCTCAGACGGGCTCGACCGCGGCGATCCCGCGCTGTTGGAATCGGCGATGGAACGGCTTGCACGGCTGTGTCACCAGATCGTGTGGATGAATCCGCACAAGGGAAACGACAACGACTTCCGTGCGAACACGCTGGGAATGATGGTCGCAGCGCCGTACATCGACATCGTGTTGTCCGGTCACAGCCTGCGCAGCCTGGAGGAGTTTGCAGCGCTGCTGCCCGCCTTGCGGTAGGAATTGTGCGGAGGGTCCGATGAACTGGAGCGTTTCGGTGATGGCGCAAGGAGATCGGGTGATGAGCGTCGAGGAGATCGTCGCGCTCGCCGACGCGGTCGCCGATCGCAGCGGCATTGCCAGCGGGATTGGAACAATGACCTATGGCGCGCAGATTGTCGTCGAGGCGGCCACGGCGGACGAAGCGGTTCAGATCGCGATACCTGTCTTCAACTCGGCCGCGAAGGCCGCTCAGCTGCCGGAATGGCCAGTGACATGGGCGGACGCGATCAGTGAGGAGGTCGACGACTCATGATTCGTCTCGGCTCACTGGCGGGTTATCCATTCGAAGGTCCGCGCGTGCTCGGCGGGTGGACACCGCCAAACACCGCGGCCGTGTACGCGATCCTCCTACGCCCCGAGCCCGAAACCAAACCACAGCAATTCGCCGTCATTTCCGTCGGTCATTGCGACGACCTCTCCCGCGAAGGGTTTCCTTTCAAACATCAACGAGCAGCGTGCTGGATCGAGCGCGCAAGCGATCGCTGGAACCTGCACATCTGCACCTACGAGGTGCCAGGAGGGTTGCCGTCGCACCGCGAGCAAATCGCGCACGAACTGATGGCCGTGTACAAGCCCGGCTGCAATCCGGAGAAGTACGACAAGGCGTGGAAGGACGAATGGATCGGCGCCTACACCGCGCCTACCACCGGTCCACTCACGACTGATCGCGACCCGTCGGCAGAGCCTTGATCCTGGTTGCCGTGCTCCCACTAATGGTGCTGGCACGCGTGAGCGTCAGCATCGCAACGCCGTAGACGATCACCAAGAGGCCGACCACCAGCAGCAATGGCGGGAACAAGTCGACCGGTGGTGCGGTGGTGTCGAGCGTTCGGTAGTCCTGGGTCACTGCTCGGACCGCTGGGACGACGTCGTCCTTGAAGTAGTCCGTGAGTTCTGGAATCGATCGGACGGGTGAGCCGTCGAACCTGGTGAGCGGTGCGATTCCCGGAATCTCACGGAAGCCGTCGGTGACGACGATCAGATTGGTCATGGCTTGGGCAAGGTGCGGCGTGTTCGCGGCGATCGCGTCGAGCACCGCATTCGCATCCTCAAGTTCAGAGTTGTCGGCGACGAACGTCAACAAGCCCGGAACCTCTGCGCTCACCGCATCGAGAGGCAACGCCAACAGCAGATGGAACACGTGCGGAAAATTCTCTTCGAGCGCAGCGAGTACATCGGCGGGCGCCAGTCCGGTAGCACCCGCTATCAAGTCCACCAGCGGACCAACCTCGTCGGCCGCGCCACCTTGAGCGTCGACGATCGGGTCGGCCATGGCCGCGATATTGCTGACGATGGCGACACCAGCCTCCATACCGGCGACGCGTTCTTCGACAAACGCCGGACGCAGATCATCAATGAGCCGCTGCCCGTCGTCCAGCCGAGGGAACAGGCCGAGAACTAGGACCCCGCCAGCGACGATGATGCCGACCAGCGTGACGACCGACCAGCCGAGAACATGAATTCGCGGGCTATAGGCCTTGGTTGTTGTGAGCACCATCATCAGCAGTCCGAAAATCACGACGACGACACCGATGACCGTCAGGATCATTGCGAGCAGGCCGACCTCTGGCCACGGTTCATCCAAGCTACGGAAATCCGATGCAGTCGTTTCGGCGGCGGTCACGACATCGTCTTCGAAGAAGGCACGGATCTCGGGAACGGAGTTGACCGCTGTCACACCATCGAAACGCGTCACTCCGTCGGTGCCGTCCACGTCTCGCCAGTTCTGGGTGACGACGAGGAGATTGGTGATCGCTTGCGCAAGCCGCGGTGTGTTCGCAGCGATCGCGTCGAGCACCGCACCCTCATCGCCAACTGCAGAGTTCTCGGACACGAAGGTCAACAAGCCCGGAACCTCTGCGCTCGCTTGATCCAATGGCAACGCCAACAGCAGATGATACGTATGTGGAAAATTCTCTTGCAGCGCGGCAAGCACATCGGCAGGAGGAAGTTCGGTGGCACCCGCGACCAAATCCACCAACGGCCCAACCTCGTCAGCAGCGCCACCCTCAGCATCGACGATGGGGTCGACCATGTCGGCGACACTGCCGATCATCGTGATCCCAACTCGGTCGCCTGCCACCCGCTCTTCGGTGAAAACGGGTCGGGCAACATCCAAAACGTTCTGGCCAGCGTCGAGGCGCGACGACAAGTCCAGCCCCGAAACGACAGCAAGCACCACCACGCCGGCGACCACGACAACAAACCATGCGAGAAGATTGGAATTGCGAGTCATCGACCTTGGCGGCAGCTTGCTCATGAGTTTCCTCCAGGGTCGTACCCCACGGCCTCATTCATTCGTGTCCGCCGTCGCTTCATGGCTGGTCGCGCGGGTTCACGCTTCGGTGCCGGCTGGTACGTTGCGCCAACGACGATGCCCTCGGCCATTCCGTACAACAGCGGCAGCGCACCGGCGATCACCCTGCCCGTGCTGTTGATACGGTCGACACCCGACTTGATCGGCTCGGCATTGCGTTTGATGTTCCAGACCACCTCGGCGCAGCCCTCCAGTTTGCTCGCCACGCGCGTGAGTTGTGCGCCGACCACGAACAGGTAGAGCGCAAGCTCGGCGATGAGAAGTGCGATTGCAACAACCGTCAACACGACCAACGTCGTCATGATCGCACCTTGTCGAGGACACGGCCGAGGAACAGGTGATGTTCCAGACCTTCCGACAGCACCGCATCGACGCGGTCGCCGGTCTTGGCGATCAACGCCGTATCGGATGTGTTGGTAGCTGCTTGATCGAGTGTTGCGCGGATGAGGTCGACACGCTTCTCGATCTTGCGCACGAGTGTCACGAGCGTCGTCAAGAAAGCCGCGACTGCAACCAGCACGATCAACCCGAGTCCAAGCGTGACCCACCACATGCTCTCTTGCGTCGATGTCAGACCGAATAGTTGCATGATCAGCCTCCCAGCCGCTTACGACCTCGGGCCAACCCTGCGACGATGGCCTCAGCCGACTCGATCGTGACGGTGAGCTGGCGAAGTCCAGCCGTGTTGTGCACGGACTCTCCAAGCGAACCATCGATGTCCACTGCCTGTTCGCCAATCTGGTGGGCCAGGCGCAGGATCGGAACCACCAGCGCCACCACCGCAAGAACGACAGCGAGGCCAATCACCCAACCAATCGTCCAACCCGCCGTCGCGTCCAGAAGAAGTCCTGTCATGTCGTCATCCCCCTGATCAGATGCTCTCGCAGAAGTCGCGCACTGGTCGCAAGCTGTCGTTGACGGACGAAACGACGGTCGGCACAGTGCTCGTCTTTGCGGCGATCACTTCGACTCCGCCGAACACATTCGCGAGCGTCTTGTTGACCGCCACCAGATGAAAGATGACCCGGACGAGTCCGAGGGCGGCAGCAGCAATGATCAGTGCTCCCAGCACCAGGGTCACCCAAGCGTCGGTTTGCATGATTGGTTCCTCCTCCTCAGCCGAGCAACTTGCCGACGGACCCGGCGTATCGAACGGCACCGCTGGCTACGTCTTTGATGGTCGCGTCGGTGGTTGCCAAGAGTTGCGGGACTTCGTTGACCTCGCCGGCGAGCGCAACGCCGCCAGCAAGGATGTCGGCGGAAGCTGCTCGTATCCGTTCAAGCGCAGCCAACACGCGATTCAGCAGCGCGACGAGGATGGGTACCACTGCCACCAGCAAAATCAGATTGCCAACTGCCCACAGTGACATCAGAACTCCTTGTCAGCTAGTCCGTGGTTGATAGGGCATGAAGAAACGTCGGAAGACTCGCGCCAGCGCCATGCGTAGTGCGCGCAGACCGATCACGAACCCACTCGCCGGTTTGGCGGATGCAACCTGATCGGGGGAAAGACCACGCTGGATCGCGATGAGGCGATTCTGCATGTTGGTTGCAAAGTCATCGAGCAACACGGCCGTGACGTCGCCGATCATGCCGCGCCCGTACTGTGCTGCCGCGCCAGAGAGTTGCAGATCCTGGGTGACGTTGACCTTGGTGCCGCCTGGTGTCGAACTGAGCGTCGCGGTGAGCAGTAGTGCGGCCTGGCCACGACCCTTCGAGTCGGCACCAGCCGCGTCGACCACAATTCGCTTGGCTGCTTCGTCGCGCTCTTTGACGTGAGCAGTTCCAGAAAACTGCATCTTCACTGGGCCGAGACGCACGAGCACACCGCCGACGTATTTGTCGTCACCGACCTGCTCGGACAACTCAGCACCGGGCAGGCACTTGGCCACCTGCGGAATATCTCCGAAGAACTTCCACACGTCGTCAATCGGTTGCGATACCTCGAATTCGTTCTTGATCAGCATTTCGCCCCCTCGGTGAGATAAGCCGCCGGATCCTTCTCGAAACCGGCGCGACAACCGGCACAACAGAAGTAGTACGTCGTTCCCGCGTATGCGAACGGTCGATGGGCAGCGTCGGCGGCAACGGTCATGCCGCATACTGGATCGATCGCGTGCGCGGGAGTGGAAGCCGCCGACTCACCGTCGGCCGGTTGCGCGACGGCAAACAAGCCCGCCGCACGTAGCTGCACCAATTCCGCCAACACTGCAACCGCCACTTCTCGGTGAGTCGTATGGCCGAGATCGAGCCCGACCGGCACCCGAATCTTGTCGAGCAGCTCCGGCGCCAGGCCGCGTTCGGCGAGGTAGCCGAGCACGGCTTCGCCACGCCGCCGAGAAGCCACGAGGCCCAGGTACGCGGGGTTGCCGGCAAGTGCTTGCTCGAGTACTTCCTCATCACCGTGACCTTGGGTGGCCACGACCACAACCGCGCGCGCATCGACGGCCGTGGCCGAGAAATCGGGACCATCGATGAGGTCGACGAGCCAGTCGAGCTCGCGGGCCAATTGACTCAGCGTGTGTGCCATCGGCGAGCGTCCGACAATGACAAGGTGCGGCGTGGCCAGCACCGGCTCGATATAGATCTGCAGCGCGCCTTCGCTCTGGCATGTCACGGCGACCGCGGTCATTCCCTGCGGCACATGACCGAACTGTTCCGCGGTCCCGAGCAGCAGCAGACGGGGTTCGCGGTCGGCCAGCGCTCGCTGCGCTTCGCGAATGAGAACCGGTTCGGCGCAGGCCCCGCCGATCCAACCGTGGATCTCCCCCGACGCCGTCACGATCGCCCGCGAGCCGTGCTGACCCGACGTAGGACCCTGACGCCACACGACCGTTGCGAGCGCGAACTCCTCGCCGCGGCGAGCTAGTTCAACGGATTGTTCGACGATGCTCCATCCGTCGGAACCGTGCTCGTTCACGGGTGGCTCGTTCATGCGTGGGTCGTTCATGTGTCGTCCATTTTCACCGGTGGAGCACCAGAGACGTCGTGACGCTGAGTAATCGCCTCGTACACCCTGTCGGGCAACAACGGCATGTCGATGTTGCGCACGCCGGTGCCCTTCAGTGCGTCCATCACCGCGTTCACAAAAGCCGCCGGACCGCCGACAGTGGCGCACTCACCGACACCTTTGGCGCCGATCGGATGGTGCGGACACGGTGTGACTACCTCGTGCAGTTCGAAACCAGGCGTCTCCCACGCGGTAGGTAGCAGGTAGTCCATGTAGTTCGAACCGACACAGTTGCCTTCGGAGTCGAACGTGATGAACTGCATGCTCGCCATCGCGTAGGCCTCGGTGAGGCCGCCCATGATTTGTCCCTCGACGATCATCGGATTGATGCGCACACCGCAGTCGTCGACCGCCACCATGTTGAGGACGTCCCAGACACCAGTCTCGGGATCGACCTCGACCGTTGCGATGTAGCAGGCGAACGGCCAGGTGAGGTTCGGCGGGTCGTAGTACGCGTTGTTCTCGAGACCGGGCTCGAGCCCGTCGGGCACATTGGTGTAGGCGGCCATCGCGCAGTCTTGGATCGTGACACCACGATCGGGCGAACTGCGGACATAGAAACGCCCGAGCTCCCACTCGATATCTTCTTCGGACACTTCCAACAGGTGCGCCGCCAACTTTCGCGCCTTCGCCCGAATCTTGCGCGACACCATCGCTACTGCGGCACCAGCGACGGGAGTACTGCGCGAGGCGTAGGTACCCATCCCGAACGGCGCCGTGTCGGTATCGCCCTCCTCCACCGTTACATCGTCGGCGGGAATTCCAAGTTCGTGCGCGACTATCTGCGCCCAGGTGGTCTCGTGACCCTGACCCTGCGTCTTGGCACCCGTTCGAAGGATTGCCTTGCCAGTCAAGTGGACACGCAACTCGGCGGAGTCGAACATCTTGATGCCGAGGATGTCGTATTCGCGGCTGTTACCCGCGCCGAGTGGCTCGGTCATCGTCGAAATACCGATCCCGAGCAGACGGCCTTTCTTCGCGGCATCCGCCTTTTGGCGCAGGAAGTCCTGATACCCGATGGCTTCGAGACCGACGTCGAGGCACTTGCCGTACTGGCCGGAATCGGTGAGGAAACCGAACGGGGTGCGGTGCGGGAAATCGTCATCGCGCACGAAGTTGATGCGCCGGAACTCGGCCTGATCCATACCCAGATCGTCGGCCGCGGCTTGCACCATGCGTTCCTGGAAGAACATCGCCTCGGTGACCCGGAACGAGCAGCGATAGGCGACACCACCCGGTGCCTTGTTGGTGTACACCCCACGCGCGGTGAGGTGTGCCGCCGGTATGTCGTAGCACGCGAACGCGGAGTGCATCAGACCGATCTTGAACTTGCTCGGCTGTGCATCGGAGAAGAACGCGCCGTGGTCGGAGTCGGTGTGCATCCGCACGCCGAGAATCTTTCCGTCCTTGCGCAGCGCCATTTCACCGCGCAGATAAATATCGCGAGCGAAGCCGGTCGAGATGAGGTTGCCGGTTTTGTCCTCGATCCACTTAACCGGTCGCTCGAGGAGGATCGACGCCAGGATCGAAGCGACGTAGCCCGGATATACGGGAACCTTGTTGCCGAAGCCGCCACCGAGGTCGGGGGAAACGATGCGAATCATGTGCTCGGGCAGTTCAGCCACCAGCGCGACCGCAGCACGGATGATGTGCGGCGCCTGCGTGGTCATGTACACCGTCAGCTTCGACGTCGACCGGTCGAAGTCGGCGATCGAGCCGCACGTCTCCATCGGTGAGGGGTGCGATCGCGGGTAGTGCAGTTCGAGCTTGGAAACAACGTCGGCCTTGGCGAAGGCCTTATCAGTGCCGTCTTTGTCGCCAACCACCCAGTCGAACACAACGTTGTCGCGCTGGTTCTCTTTGTCGTCGCGGATGAGCGGAGCGTTCGGCGCCAGTGCCTGCTGCGGGTTGATGATCACCGGAAGCGGCTCGTAGTCGACGACGATCGCCTCGCACGCATCCTTCGCGATGTAGGGGTCGTCGGCAACGACGCACGCCACTTCCTGACCCTGAAAACGCACCTTGTCGGTGGCGAGCACAGCTTGGGTGTCGTAAGAGAGCGTTGGCATCCATGCGAGATTGCGACTCGCCATCGTCTCGCCGGTGAGCACCAACCTGACGCCGGGGATCGCCCACGCCTTGGTCGCGTCGATCGACTTGATACGCGCATGTGCGAGCGGGCTACGCAGGATCTCCATGTGCAGCATGCCGGGCAACACGATGTCGTCGATGTAGTTGCCCTTGCCGCGGATGAACCGGTTGTCCTCGACACGCCGGCGGCTGGCGCCGAGCCCGCCGATCTTGATCTCGTCAAGCCCCATCTCGAGCGACCCCTCTCAGTTCCCGGCCTTGGCGCGGAGCATCTCGGCAGCCGCAAGCACCGACTTCACGATGTTCTGGTAACCGGTGCACCGGCACATGTTGCCCGACAGTGCCCAACGGACTTCGTCCTCGGTCGGGTCTGGGTTGTCCTCCAGAAAAGCCTTCGCCGTCAGCATCATCCCTGGTGTGCAGAAGCCGCACTGCAACCCGTGCTCGTCTTTGAACGCCTCTTGGATTGGATGCAGTTCGCTGGCACCGGCAAGACCTTCGACGGTCAGCACCTCGTGCCCGTCGGCCTGCACGGCGAGCATCGTGCAACTCTTGATCGGCGTTCCGTCGAATAACACCGTGCACACGCCACAATTCGTGGTGTCGCAACCAGTGTGTGTGCCGGTGAGTCCGAACCCGCTGCGTAGCAGGTGAGCGAGTAGTAGGCGCGGTTCGACGTCGGCGGTGCGCGGCTCGCCGTTGACCGTGATCGTGACCCGTCGCACAGGGACATCGCTGGCCGGCTCGGGTGATACCTCTACATACAGACTGCTCATCAGGCGGCCTTCCCTTTTGATTCGGCAACTTCATTCAGAATGCGCGCCACGAACGTGCTGACGATGTGCCGCTTGTACGTCGCGCCGCCGCGATGGTCGCTGCGCGGCTGCGCCGCCTGCGCCGCGAGTTCTCCCGCGCGGGCGATGCTGGCTGCGCTGAGCGGCGCGCCGACCAGCGCGCTCGCGGCATCCTTGGCGTTGATCGTCGAGCCACCCACGCCGGTCAGGCCGATGCCCGCGCGGACGACCGAACCATCGGTGGTCTCGATAGCAACCGCGACTCCAACCGTTGCGAAGTCACCCACACGGCGCTCCAATTTGAGATAGCCGCCGGCCGCGACGCCCTTTGGCGCGGGCACTACCGCCTCGATTGCAAGCTCGTCGTAGGCAAGCACCGTCTGGAACGGTCCCTTCATCAACTCGGAAACCGGAATCGACCGACGCCCCTTCGGCCCCTGGGCGACGATGTGTCCATCGACCGCGACCATCACTGATGCCCAGTCGCCCTGTGGGTCGGCATGGCACAGCGAACCGACGAGCGTGCCGCGGTTGCGGACGATGGGGTCGGATACCAACGGCGCCGCTGCGGCCATTGTCGGCTGATGAGTCTCGAGCACCATCGACTTCTCCAAATCAGCGTGCCTGCAAAGAGCACCGATCCGAAGAGTTCCGTCGGAGTCGACACGGAGATAGTCGAGATCCGGAATGTTGTTGATGTCGACGAGCATCTCCGGCGACGCGAACCTCAGCTTGAGCATCGGTACCAAACTCTGGCCGCCAGCGAGAACCTTGGCCTCGCCACCGCCCTTGTGGAGTAACGCGATCGCTTCCTCGATGGACCGAGGCGCTTCATATTGGAACCGTGACGGATACATGAGGGCTTGCCCTTCCTAAAAGTGGTTCCTCGTTTATTTCTAGGTTCGACGTCCTGGGTCGGGGATCGCCACCGGCAGCGAGTCGGCGTCGGGGTCGGGGCGACGTTCCTGGTGTGGCGGCCACGGACCCTGCACGGGTTGACCAGCCACCTTGAGGTGATCGATCAACAGCGGCCAGGCCCACACCGTGGGACTCTTACCCGTCTTGGGAGCGTTCTCGATCAGCTCGAAGAGCCGCGGGTTGCCCTTGCTATGACCAGTCGACTCGATTGCCACGACGGCATCCCCTCCGTCCGCGGCCTCTCACGTCATGAGTTACCGCAACGGCAAGTGAAAGTAGCACACGTCACGTAAGGCACGAACAAGCGACTTCGAGTCCGGCAACCTGCGTAGCGTGACAGCGATGGTCGACGACGCCGCGGCACGCTGGACGCAGGCGCTGCAGGGTTGGGGGATTCCGGAAGCGATCGTCGACCAGGCGCCGCAGACGCCGTGGATCCACCACGCCGAGAGCTTTCGGCCCGGCGGCGACGTGTTCGTCGGCACGCCGTCACGGCATCGCGCGCTCAAAGTGCTGTACGAAGTGGTCGGGGCGCCGTCGCTGCTGGACGTTGGTTGTGGCGGTGGACGCGCCGCCTTCGGTCTCGTGCCGCCGGCAAGCACGGTCGTCGGGGTCGATCAACAGCAGAGCATGCTCGATGTATTCGCCGAGGAAGCAACAACTCGCGGCATACGCGCGAGAACGATCCTCGGCGCGTGGCCCGACATCGCGCGTGACGTTCCGCGATGCGACGTCGTCATCTGCCACCACGTGTTGTACAACGTGCCCGACCTCGTGCCCTTCGTGACAGAACTCACCGCGCACGCGAAGCGGCGGGTAGTGATCGAGCTGACACTCCGTCATCCGCTCTCCAAACTTTCCGACGCCTGGAAGCGCTTCTGGGATCTCGAGCGACCGTTGTCGCCGACTGCCCAAGACGCGCTCGCGGTCGTACTCCAACTGAGCTTTCGTGCCCACTACGAATCCTTTCTCGCAGTCGACGATAAGAGTGAGGTGTCGGATCGAGATGTCGAACACACCCGCATCCGACTTTGCCTACCGGCGTCGCGCGACAGCGATGTGCGCGAGTTCCTCGAATCACGTCCCAGCGCGCCGCTGGAACTGGCGACAATCTGGTGGGACGTTTAACTAGGTGACCGGCACTTAAGTGGTAAGGCACTCGAGCGCAACCATGTAACACATCCATGGCAGCGCCGAGAACGGAAGTATCCAGCACAACTTGTGGCGAATGGTCATTTCGTCGTAGCCGTGCGCGAGGAACCACCACGTGGCCGTCGCAACGAACACAACTGGGAACCACCATCCCCACCACGGCGTCAGCCAAATCACCCAGATGAATAGCCAGACGGCGAACGCCGCGAAGAGGATAAACATCCACGGATGCCACCAGGGCTGGCGCCGCGCTCGGTACCAGACGTACAGCCCAGCCAGCGGAACCCAGAACACGGGGAAGAGCAGTCCCCACTCGGGCGAGCCGACGGCGAACGCCACACCTTGCGCGACGAGTAGGTATCCAACGACGGGATACAACATCCATCGTTGCCACCAAGATCGCCGCGTCGCCCAGAAAGCCACTCCCGCGATGATCCCGACGAACCACGGCACAAGTGCCCAGCCCCACCAGTTCGGCCGGAAGAACCACAACCCAGCGAGTAAGAACGGCACCCATACGAAGATTGTGAGGAACCACACCAACCACCAGGTCCACCACTCTTCGATCTTGAAGTGAGTGAACGCGCAACAGAACAGCGCTTCAGTAAAGAACAGTGCGATGACGTAGCACCACCACGGTGCCCACAGCGGGATCCACCACGCGTAGAAGGGCAGCATCGCGAACGGGAACAACCAGCACCACTTCGGGCCGATAATTTCCTGCCACGACTGACCTTGCGAGACGAACCACCACACGGTCAACGAACAGAAGGCGACGGGTAGCCACCACGCCCACCAAGGACTCAACCACGCGACCCACACAAAGATCCACGCGATGTAGGCACCAAACAACAGATACATCCAGCGATGCCACCACGGCTGGCGCAGTGCGCGGAACCACATATAGAAGCCGACCCACGGCAGCCAGAACAGCGGAAACAGCAGTCCCCACTCCGGGGCTCTCACTATCAGCGAACCGACGAGCAGCGCGGCGAGATAACCGCCGACCACGTACCAATGCCACGGGTGCCACCATGAACGGTGGCGCGCCCAGTACCACGTGTATCCGATGATGAGCGGACCCCACGCAAGCAGCGGCACCCACCACCAAGCAGGCCGCCACCACCACATTCCCGCGAGCAAAAACGGCACCCAGATGAAGATGACGAGAAACCACGGAAGCCAGCAGGTCCACCACTCGTAGGTCTTCATACGAGTGAAAAGGACACACAGCAGGAACGAAAAGAAGAGGAACACGATTCCCCAACACCACCAACATGTTTTGTCACGCGCTGTCGTCGAATGGTGCGGACGCTCTTGGGTTGTGGGGTGGATGGTTGTCGTCGTGGTCGTACTCGTCACAACCGTGGGCGGGTCGACCGGCGTCCCGGTCATCAGGTTGTACGCGGGGAATTCGTCGTCGAAGTGCAGCGGATCGTCCGATGTTGCGACGTCTAACGGATCGACGACGTGATCCGCGGCGCTGTTCTGGAACTGGCCATCCTCGGTAGGCAAGAAGCCGCTGTTTAGATTCAGATTGAGCGGGCCGCCCCCGTGGGTCAACCCAGTGTTGAACAGCAACGCACCGTCGTTCATGATGTAGCCCTCAACGGCCGGTCCGGCCGTTGATCCTTCAAACGAGAACGTCTCCGACAGGCCGTCGTGGGTCTGAAAACCGACAATGGTGGGAATCGGGTTGACCTCCGTCTCGGAGATCGCGATCTGGACGTAGTCCGAAAACCACTCCGACGGCGGAACAACGCCCCACGGTGTCTGCGGGTAGAGCTTCACCCACACGACTCCAGTCGAATCAACGAAGACCACGAAGTCGCTGATGATGAACTCGCCAGGAAGGGTCGGCGGGGCGGTGGGCCGTTGTGCGCAGACTCCACTTGCTCCCGCACCGGCAGCGCTCGCCGCCTGGGTACCCACGATCGCGAGCGCGACGAATCCGAACACAACCGCGACGCGCCAGATCGGTCTGCGCATCACTCCCCCGCGGGGATCAGCCACACACGAAAGGTACGCCCTCGCCGAATCGCAGGCAAGCACTCAACTGCCCGGGTCGCCCACGATCGTCGCCGCCAGCGCCGTCCTGTGATCCTTCGCCCATGGTGGTCCCAGCGTGGCGCGAGGACTATTCAGGACGTTGTTGGCTCGATCACCCAGGATGCTGATCGCTTGCGCTTCGACTTCCTTGGCGCTGTAGAGGTAGACGCGCCAGCGCCGATCGTGTGCGAGTTCCGACAGAATCTGGCGATACATGATGGCGTCGGCGCGGGCCTCGTGTGGCGAGCGGCGTTGGATTGCGACGTCGTCAGGGAAGTCCGGCGGCCAGGTTCGCATCGAGATCGAGACGACGGGCGCCGGCAGCGCTGCCGCGAGTTCGTCGAGTGCTGCTGACGCCGTTCGCTTGATTGACGCTCGCGCCTTCGCGACCAGCGCCCTCGTCGCGGCCACGTCAAGCCGATGTCCCTCGTAGTGAATCGGAGCGGCGCAGATACCCGGTTCGATCAGCTCAATGCGCCGACGGTCTACAACCTCATGGTCATCCGACGCGGTGACAGCAACAGCCCACCCGAGATGATCGAAAAGACCGACACGCATGCATCACTTATTCGGTGTGGAGATCGAGCGAGATGCTGTTCATGCAGTAACGCTGTCCGGTCGGTGCCGGTCCGTCATCGAACAAGTGACCAAGATGCGAACCGCATCGGCGGCACCGGACCTCCGTGCGCACCATGCCGTGGCTTGTGTCGGTGATCAACTCGACGGCGTCGGAACCCTTGGTGTCGTAGAAGCTTGGCCATCCGCTGCCCGACTCGAACTTGGTACTTGCATCGAACAGTTCGGCATTGCAGGCAGCGCAGTGATACGTGCCATCGGAATGTTCGTCGACGTACTTGCCGGTCCACGCGCGTTCGGTACCCGCCTGGCGTAACACCGCGTATTGATCGGGTGTGAGGATCTCACGCCATTCGGCGTCAGTGTGTTCAATCTCAGGCATGTCAATCTCCAGTGTGACGTTGCTCGCGGAATGGATCGCCGTACATGTGATAGCCGTTTTGTTCCCAGAAGCCTGGCCGATCTTTGTCGCACAATTCGAGTGAGCGCACCCACTTGGCACTCTTCCAGAAATAGAGGTGTGGTACCACGATGCGTACTGGGCCACCGTGGATCGCTTCGACCTCCTCGCCTTGAAAGGCGTACGCGACGATTGCCTTGTCGGTGGTGATGTCGGCAAGCGGCAAGTTGGTCGTGTAACCGAACTCTGCATGCTCCATCACGAACTTCGCCCGCTTCTGCACTCCCGCACGCGCGAAGAGATCCCGTACCGGCACGCCCGTCCACGACGTATCGAACTTGCTCCATTTGGTCACGCAATGGATGTCGAATGTCAACGTCACCGAAGGCAACGCCTTCAGCTCGTCGAGCCCGACCGTGAACGGTTTGTCGACGAGTCCGTGAATCGTGAGATCCCACTCTCCGGGCCCGTACTCGGGTACATCGCCGACGTGCAGCACGGGGAATCGGTCGGTCGAATATTGGCCGGGTGGCAGCCGCGCGGGATCGATGCCCTTGGCAACGAGTTCCGCACGGTTCCGTTCGAAGAATCCCACGTCACCAGTGTGCCTTTCCTCGGTGGCGGTCGCCACGCGCGTATGGTGGGGGCATGAGCGACCTTCCTCCCCCACCACCCGCCAACCTCAACCCACCACCTGGCTACGTTGCGTACGGCGGCCCCGGTGCCGCCGGTGGGCACTTCCGACGGACCAAAGGCCTCGCCACCTGGCTCGTCGTGCTGCTGTCGATCGGCCTTGTCGTCCAGATCGCGTTGATTATCGTGCAACTCACGTTGAAGGACGCGGCGAAGGATTTCATCGAAGACAATCTGACGACCTCTCAATTCGACGACAAGATCGCATTCTTCCTTCTCATCGGCTTCCTCGCACTAGTCGCGACCATCGCGCAGATCGTCATCATGATCGTCTGGGCCTTCCGCATGGCCAAGAACGATCAAGTTCTCAACCGTCAGCCGCAGAGTTTCTCGCCTGGCGCGACCGTGGCGGTCAACATTCTGGGCAGCTGCACGTTGGGCATTCTCAACTTCTTCATGTGGCGCGAGCTGTGGAAGGCAAGTGATCCCGAACTGCCCGCTGGAGATCCGACGTGGAAGCAGCGACCGGTGACACCCCTGCTGACCGTGTACCTCGTCGTGTCACTCGCCGCAGTCGCGGCAAGTTTCGCTGGTGGCCTCCGCCAGTTCGGTGGTTTTCGCACCTCCAACAGCACCGACGACCTTGCGAAGAATCTCTCCGACCAAATTGCCGTCATCTCGCTCAGTGGAGTACTCAGCGCTGTGGCCGCTGCCGCGTTCATCATGTTCGTGCGGCAACTCTCGGCTCGGCACGTGAAGGTCACCGGCGAGACCTGACACACCCGACATCGGCGATGTTGTACTTCGTCCGTCATGCCAAGGCTGGCAGCCGCTCCGAGTGGGACGGTGACGATTCGACGCGGCCACTCACTGGTAAGGGCCGGCGGCAATCGATTGCCATCGGCGAGTGGTTGGCTCCACTGGCAACCGGTTCGCTGATCAGCAGCCCATCGGTGCGATGCATGCAAACGCTCGAGCCGTTAGCGGAGCGCGTCGGCGCAACGATAGTTGTCGACAAGAGACTCGCCGAATACGCGGGCTTCGGCGGTGCCGTGGAGCTACTCGCGACTTTGCCCGATGGCAGCGTGCTGTGCAGCCACGGCGACGTGATACCCGAGACGATCACCGCGCTCGAACGACGCGGCTGCAAAATTGTCGGCGAACCGGAGTGGCGCAAGGCGAGCGTGTGGGAACTTCGCCGCGGTGACGACGGCGCGATCAGCGAAGCAACGGCGTGGCCGCCACCCCCGCGTTAGCCGCTACGCCGCGGCTAGCCGTCATTAAACGAGAACCAGCCATCAGGGTTTGTCACTAAGTCGTACAGGGCGATGCCCCAGAACAGAACCACCACAACGCCCACAATCACGCCGGCCAGCGCTAAGCCCTGACCCGGGCGCGCATTGTTCTTCGTTTGTGAGAGTGCGACACCGCCAAAGATGATGCCGAGAATCGCGGGCACGCCGCACAAAAGAAACCCGACGAGGCTGCAGACGAGCGAAGCAATGGCCAACCCCGACGTGCCCTGTGTTACGGGAGGGACGCCGTACGGTTGATAGCTGGGTGGTTGATAGCTGGGTGGCTGGAACTCAGGATTGGTCGGAGGCGGGGGCATGCTCATGCCGTGTTTAATCCCTACATATGTTGCTGGTGCCAAATTCGAGACAGTGATCCTTGTCAACCGCGATCGCGATCCAGAATGCGACGCAGATCAGCAGTAGCACCGCGCCGATGGCGACCGCCGCGATCGCCATCCCGCGTCCTTTGCGGCCACCCTCTTTTGTCTGGCCGAGGCCGACAAACCCGAAGATCAATCCCAGTAGGCCGGGCACTTGCAACGCCCAGAAGCACGGAATGATCCCGACCAGACTCAGCACCATCCCCGCGACCGAGATGCCGCTGTTGCCCTGCTGTGTCTGCGGACCGCCGTACGGCTGGTATCCGGGTGGCTGGAAGTTCGGTGGGTTTTGTGGAGGCGGAGGCATGCTCATGTCAAGGGACGCTAGTCGGTTCACCTTTAGGCTCGGCTCATGACCGTCGCCGTCACACCGGCCGTTTCACCAAATGACATACGCGCGGCTGCTCAACGCATCGCCGGCCGGGTGAGAGTGACCCCGATCATGCGGGTCGCGGCGAGCGAGCTCGACCTACCCGTCGACGTGACGTTGAAGCTGGAACTTCTGCAACATGTCGGCAGCTTCAAGCCGCGCGGTGCATTCAACCGCGTGCTAGCGGCGGGTCCGATATCAGCCGCGGGATTGATCGCAGCATCGGGCGGCAACCATGGCGCGGCAGTCGCCTTCGTGGCGCGCGCTCTTGGCCTCCGCGCCGAGATCTTCGTGCCGTCGAGTAGTCCGCCGATGAAGCGCGACCGCATCGCGGCACTCGGTGCCACCGTCCACGTCATCGACGGGCTGTACGACGATGCGCAGGCTGTGGCGACTGAACAACAGGCCAAGACCGGCGCGCTGTTGGTGCACCCCTTCGAACATCCCGACATCGTCGCCGGCCAGGGAACGATGTCATACGAACTCGAGACGCAAATGTCGCCCGACGGCTTCGACACGATGCTCGTCGCCACTGGCGGCGGCGGCTTCACCGCCGGCCAGGCCGCATGGTTCGAGGGCCGCAAGCGAATCGTCAGCGTCGAACCAATCACGAGTCAATGTTTGAACGCAGCGCGCCTCGCCGGTGAGCCGGTCGAGGTCACTGTCGCTGGCTTGGCAAGCGATTCACTCGGCGCCCGTCGACTTGGGGCCGTCGCATGGAGCGTCGTGCACCCGTACGTCGCGCACTCGGTAACGGTGGACGACAACGCGATTCGCGCCGCGCAACGCTTGCTGTGGGATCGATTGCGCTTGATTGTCGAACCCGGTGGTGCGACGGCGCTCGCCGCGCTGCATAGCGGTGCTTACGTTCCGGAGGCGAGCGAACGAATCGTTGTCGTCGTGTGCGGTGCAAATTGTGATCCGGCCACTGTCACCGGTTAGTCACCCAACTCCTCGATCAGCGGCACCATGTCGGCCGGCGGATTCAGCGATAGACACGTGTCGGCTTCGCGCTGGACCAGCGCCGGGTCGCTGTCACCGGTGAAGTTGTGCAGCGCGAACGCCAGCAGACAGTGCGGGTCGGCGTAGGTCTCGTCCAATGTTGTCGCCTCCGCGAGCTGTCGAATTCCTTCCTGCACCCCAGCAGAATCACCCGCGGCATCGGCGGTCAGCACGCTCAGCCAGGCGACGTATGTGATCGCTTCAACGTTGTCCGGTTCTGACTGCTGTACCTGTTCGTAAATGGCGAGCGAGTCCGCAACCTGTCCGAGGTTCATCAACCTGCGACCCTCGGTCAACTGCAGCGCGACCTCGTCTGCCGGTTGGCCACCGGTGAGGCTTTGTCCGGGCAGCCGTTGCCCCGCCGATCGCGCCACGAAGATACCGAGGGCAATCGCCACCACGAGAGTCGCCGCAACCGTAATGACGAGTCGCCCCCAATGGCGCGTCGGCACCGCTGGTTGCACACCCTGCTCACCTTCGATCTCGCGAAGCACTGCTGCGGCCCGCGCGATGTAGCCATCGCGTAACGCGTGGAAGTCCTCTGGCGCGACGTCGCCGACTTCGTGCTCGCGTTCGAGATCGCGGATACTGCCGAGTAGGAACCGTCGTTCGTCGTCTAGGTGTTCGGAATTCACGAGTCGACCTTCAACTCCGCTTCTACCCTCGCGCGGTCGTCGGCATTCGGGACTGCGTCGGTCGCCAGCCGCCATCGTCGGAATGCGAAGAACAGCCCCACCGTCGCGCACACGAGAGCCATGGAAGGCAACACCCACACCAGCGATTCGAAGCCCGTCGTCTTCGGGAGCAGTTGCGTCTTCGCGTCGAAGTTCTGCACGATGTAAGCAATGATCTCGTCGTCGGTCGCGTCTGTGCTCGTGACCTGCGCCTTTATTTCGGTGCGAATCGACGCCGATTGCGTGTTGCGCGACTCGTACACGGTCTCCCCGTCGCAGACCGGGCAGGCGAGCTGCTTGCTGATGTCCTCCACCCGCTCCTCGGGCGTGCGGGCTCCGGCATCACGCGTTGTGCCGAATGCCAGCAGTCCTGCGACCACCATCGTGAGCACAACCCACCCCGGCCACCGCTTCAAGTTCTTCATGGCGCGTAGTACGCAACTCGTTGTTGTTGCACCAACGCCGCCAAAGTCTCGGCATCGATCGCGCCGGCCCAACGAAGGCGCACTATTCCATCGGGGTCGATGATGAATGTCTCCGGCACTTGCGCGACGCCGAACGAGACGTTGATCCCGCCGTCGTCATCGCGGACCACCGGCCAGTCGCCGTCGCGCTCATCGAAGAAGGCGCGCACGTTGTCGATCCGATCACCGAATTGCAAGATCGTGTAGAGCTCGGCACCATCGGGGCCGAGCGTGGACTGCTGCTCGACGAATTGCACGAGCTCCGGATGTTCCGCGACGCACGGATCGCACGTCGAGTTGAAGAAGTTGAGGACTACCCAGCTGCCCTTACGGCGCGCCAGATCGAATGGTTCGTCATCGAGCGTGGTGCTGCGCACTGACGGTGCCGGCTTGCCGAGCAGGTGACTGTTGATGATGCCCGACGTGTCGTTCTCGGGCTTGCTGGCCGCCAGCACCCAGAACAGTCCGCCGAGCACCGCGGCCACAACGAGGACGACGATGGGCGCGACGCGGCGGCGTGAGATTGGATCAGACATGTGCGACTTCACCCTCGAGCGGAATCGGAGCAGACACTGGATCAGTGGGCTTACGCCGATGGCGACCGGGGAAGGCGGCCAACACCGTTCCGAAGGCGATCAGCCCACCGCCGATCCACATCCACAGCACCATCGGCTTGATGAAGATCTTCAACTTGGCAATTCCAGTGCTCGGTTGCGACCCCGCCTCAAGCGTCAGGTAGATGTCGTTGGTCAGCCCGGTCTTCACGCTCGGCGTTGCAACATCCATCCCGAACGCCGTGTACTTGCTGATCGCAGGCGCATAGGACTGTCCACCATCGATACTCACCTGCGCGCGAATACCGACCGACCGCGACGTGGTGAAGTCCTCGACATCGATGAGCGTGAACGTGTGTCCAGCAAACGAAACGCTCTCCCCTTTCGAAACGGTGAACTCACCGGCGCGGGTGTAGCTGTTCGACGCCGCCAACGCGACCGCTACCAGAATCACGCCTAGGTGCACGATCATCCCGCCGTTTGTTCGCCCGACCAAACCGCGTACACCCTGTCGGCGCGTTGCCAACACCAGCTGACGCAACGCGGCACCGGCCGCAAAGCCGGCGAGTCCGAATGCAAGCAGGGGCGCGACTCCATCACCGCCGAGCACAACCGCGAGCGCGAGCGTGCCAGCACCGCACCACGCCGGCCAGAACAGACGGTCTCGTAACAGCTCACCGCCGGCTTTTCGCCATGGCAGCGCGGGCGCGACCGCCATTAGGAACAACAAGACCAATCCGATCGGTCGACCCATCGTGTCGAAGAACGGTGAGCCGACCGCAATCTTGCGATCGTCCTTTGCCTCGACGATCAGTGGGAAGACGGTACCGAGT
>JANWKM010000128.1 GCA_025451395.1 Ilumatobacteraceae bacterium | reverse complement strand
GGTAGGAGGGTGCTCCACCGTTCGACTCGGCCATCGTGATCGCATTGGTGCAGGCAATTGCAAAGCAATCGGCGGCGGCCGCCAACACCTCATTCAGCATGACGTTGCGCGCCCGATCCGGTGGGTGCGGCAGTTCGTCGCGGCCGGTGGCGACGGCGAAAATGGTGTCGCCGTCGAGCATCGAGTGCACCGGTCGGATCGCACGGGCAAGGCCGTCGTGGGCAACGGTTGCGACCCGCGCGCATTCGGCCTTCGTCAGAATCGCGGTGGTCGCCACGACTCCGATCGTGGTGTTGAGCGCCGGGGTCGCCGTGTCGAGATGATTCTGCAGACGGACTCGATCGGCCTCGCTCGGACGGCGCAGATCGAGGTCGCCGTGCATCCACGGCAGCGCGGTGTCGGCGTCGATCACCGAGCCAGCGGAGTTCACAACGGCCAACGCTGCGACGACGATGCCGTCGGCCCACGTCTCGTGCGCCACCATCTTGCTGGCGGATCCGACGCCACCCTGCAGGCCACGCGACCGTGCGCCGGTGCCGGCACCGACGGCACCACTGGGCGAGGGCCGGTCGCGGGCGGCGGTTGCGGCCCGCAGTCCGAAGCTCTCGTCGGGTCGGTGATCGAAGTCTCCACCGCGGCCGAGATCAAAGATCACCGCTGCCGGAACGATCGGCACCACCTCGTGGGCCTCGGGGCCGACCGAGAAGCCGACACCGCGACCCTCGAGGTACGCCATGACACCGGTCGCTGCCGCTAATCCGTATGCGCTGCCGCCGGTGAGACAAATGGCGTGCACCTCGCTGACGGTCGCGGTCGGATGCAGTAGATCCGTTTCACGGGTGCCGGGACCTCCGCCACGAACGTCAACACTGCCGATTGTCCCGTGCGGAAGCAACACGACGGTGGTGCCGGTTCGCCAGCCGCGACCAACACGCGTTTCGTGGCCGACACGAATTCCCGGAACGTCGGTGAGCATCAGCCAGTGACGGAAGGAAGCACGTCGTCGTGCGCAGTCAGCGCCCCATCGCGCAATGTTCGCCACGCGCCGAGCCCGACGATGTACATCGGGCACGCAACGAGCAGATAATTCCCGACCTCATCGTGCGCGGGCAGATCGGCGGTCATCAACAACACGATGGCCAGCCAGGTGATGGTGACCGAGATAGTGATCGGGCGCCAGCGGCGCACTTGCATCGGATGGACGAACTTCCAATTGGTCAACTGGGTGAGCGCGAGCAGTACACACGCAACCGTCGTGAACCACTTCGGCGATTCCAGCAGGTAGAGCGTTGGCACGATCATGTTCCACTCGCACGGGAAGCCGTTGAAGAAGTGGTCGTCGGTCATCTGGTCGGTGCGCGACATCCACAGTGCCGACATGAACAGAATGAACGCGCCGATAACGAGCGACCAGCCATTGGGCAGCATGTGGAACTTGTGCAAGAACAGCACGGGGACAACGATGCAGGTGACGAAGTCGACGATGAGGTCGAGCGTGTAGCCATCGATACGCGGCACATTTTCGCGAACGTGCCAAGCCCGTGCGCCCAAGCCATCGACTCCGTCGAGAATCATGGCGACGGCAAGCCAGATGATGGCTTCCTTGGGCTGCCCGTCGGCGACCGCGATCAGCCCGAACATGCCGCAGACGGCCCCGAAAGCAGTGACGCCGTGCACTAGATACCCCTTGGCGACAGGGTGTCGCAACAAGCTTGGCTCTGTCTTATGGCTAGTGCGCATGACTGACCGTTAATGCTAACGCCATCTGGAGGTAGCGTCGCCGACATGCGTCAGACAGTGCGGGCCGCGGCCGCGCACATGGCCGGTGAGCGGGTGCGACGGGTTTGGGCATGGATTTGCCGAGTGGGAGCAATTGGTCCCCACGACCGCGCCGGTCGCCGCTTCGGGCACTTTGGCGAGGGGAGCATCATCGGCTTCCCCACCAACACGATCTTCAACGAGAGATACATCCATATCGGCGCCGGCACGATGATCGGTCCGCACGTGACTCTCTCCGCCGGAATGATGCCCGGCCAGGAATGCCTCACCGATCCAGTGGTCCGCATCGGTGATCGCTGCCTGATCGGTAAGGGATGCGGCATCGTCGGTCATCTATCGATCGACATCGGCGACGATGTGTGGACCGGTCACAACGTGTACATCACCGATCAGAACGACGGCTACGAAGACATCACGCGTCCAATCTCGCAACAGACGCAACCAGAACGCGCAGTCAGCATCGGTGCCGGATCGTGGATCGGCTACGGCGCAGTAATTCTGCCGGGAGCGCGCATTGGTGAACACGTCACCATCGGCGCCAACTCAGTCGTGACCGGCGAGATACCCGATCGCTGTGTCGCCGTCGGTTCTCCCGCCAAGGTGATCCGCCGCTACGTAGAAGGTGAAGGCTGGGCTGCCGTTTAACTACTAGCCAATCGTGAACGGGATGATCAACGGGTGCTGGTCGGCTCGTGTCACTGTCAGCGATCGGTGATCAGGCGAGCCGTCCGTGCGTACGTCAGATTTCCAAACCATCTGGTTGGCGTCGATCCACAACTCCAGCCGAACGGTGCCCGAGACATCGATGAGCAACGCATTTGCCCACTCGTAGAACCCGTTGGGATCCATTTGCTCGAACTGGATCCCGTCGATCTTGATTTCGTAGCGGCTGCGGGTGATGCCGTTCAATTCCGACTCGCCGGCGAAGGTAGCGACGGCGTAGGGCCGTGCATTCGCGGGGACAAACGATTCAAGGGTCGAAATGGAACTCATCGACACGTACGGGTCGAGAAAGACCGGGCGTTGCACCGCGGGGTCGCAGGTGAACTCGGGAGCACCCGTGGGTCTCGAGCAAAAAGGCTGATCGGATCCTGTGCTCATCAGGTCGCGTCCCGCCAGCTCGTCGGGGCCCTGTTGGAACTGCGCGTACCAACCGCCGTCGGCTCCCGTTCCCATCGTGCCGACGAGGGAGAGACCGTTGATTTGGCTGTCGATAGCAACCTCGGTGGAGGCAAACGAAGTTGTGAAGCCGATGAATTCTGGGATCGGGTAGGTCGCGACCCCATCTTGCACACTGGTTGTTTTGGGGACGACCGTCGTCGGCTCCGTGCTCTGTTCAGGGCCGCTGATCAGCTGTTGAAAGAGGAAGAAGCCACCTCCGAGAACTGCCGCGACCAATGTGACGGAGATGAACGCGCGACCCAAGCGATGCATCGCCGATTCTTTCTTGTGACCGCGGAGATGACTGAAGGAAAAAGCCGGCGGCCGTTCTTGCGCGGGCCGATGGAGTACGACACCAGGTGGGGGCTGAGCGGGCGAGTTTTTCAACCGCGGTGACTCGCCGAGCATTGCCGTTATGGCGCTGGTCGCGGCCTCAAACTGAGTGCGTGGGAAAGCAAGTTGCTGAAGTGCCTCTTCGGCTGCGGCTTCATCGAATGCGTTCGAGCGGGATTCATAAACGGCGTGAATAGTTCTGAATCGGTCGGATTTCGGCCGCTCTTGAGACACCAGGGCAATTAAGACGGATCGTCTAGGGCTGGATGTCGCCGCCCAACTCGCCGGGAGGCGAGCACTCTGGGACGTCGTTGCCCTTCACGCCCGCCGTGAAGTCGAGCACAACATTCGACACTGGTCCGCCACCGACGATTGTTTCGCGGTACGACTCGAGCTTCAGCTCGCGTAGTCCTGCTGTATACCTGCGGCGGTCGGCGATGACGATGCGATAGTTCTCCTCGAACGTTGCGAGGCGCGCCCGATCGTCGTCGTTGTCCACCGGGATCGCGACGATGTCGTCGAGCATTTGCTCGATGATGTCGGTCGCTTGATCGACGATGTCGGCCCGCTGCAACATCTGCTCGGGGGTGGGATTGCTGATGAAGCCCTCCGTGGTGTCGACGAGTGCAGCACGCTCAGCTTGCGCGGCAACACAGATCGGCGACGCCTTCTCGCGCCAACTGGTGTCCTGCAGTTGGTACACGCCCCGGTCGGATGCGAAGAAGAAGTAGAAGATCCACATCGCAGCCAACGCCGCGCAGATAACGATCAACACAATCCGCACGAACCAGTTGGGCCGCGATGCCGTTGCTTCCGTCACGGCGTTGGCTTTGTGGGGCGGTAGCAAAGTGCGAGTTGCAGTACGGCACCACCGATACCGAGACCTGCGGCCACCACCGCACCCCACCAACCGTGAAACTGGATGTCCAATGCGTTGTCCAGCGACCAACGCCCAGCGCCCATCGTCGCAACTGTCAGCGCGACAACAGCGATCGACGCGCAGTACTCCCAGCCTTCGCCCTTCCTGAAAATGAAGAAGCCGTTCTTCCAATGCGCGGCCACGATCGCGACGGTCATGACGCCGATCATCCCCGACGCTGCGACCGGAGTACTCAGGCCGGCCGCGAAAAGAACGCCTGCGCCCATCTCAGTGGTCGCCGCGATGCGGGCCTGCCATTTCGGCCACCTCATCCCGATGCCACCGAACCAGCTGGCGGTCCCGGTCAGGCCATTGCCACCGAATACTTTGTTGAAGCCGTGGTAGGCGAGATACAGCCCGAACACCAACCGAAGAGCGAGCAGGCCGGCATCGATCTGTTGCATGAGCGCAGGCTACGGCGCGACGGATAAACCCCACATATTCATGGCGTAGACGGCCGTCGGCGCTGGTAGAAACGACACATGCCCGAAACCGACCTGGAGATGCCGCGCGGCAGATTGCGCGTGACCTTTCGGCTGGTGCGCGCCCTGGTGAAGCATCACAAGCGGCTGTTCTTCACGGCAGTCTGCGGGGCGGCAGTCTTTGCCGCTTGCACCGTGCTGTCGGCCGCCATCGTGCGCTTGATCACCGACGATCTGATTGCGCCGCGGTTCAATAACGGCTCCGTCTCAAAAACTCGAGTACTGGTGGTGCTCGGGGTGCTGGTACTTGTCGGCTTCGTGCGCGCGGCCGCGGTAGTTGTTCGTCGTACGTGGGCTGGTCGCACGGCGTGGAGGGTGACGGAACGACTCACTCAACAAGTCGTGCAACGGTTGGCGCAGCAGCCTGTTCCATGGCATCGCCAGCAGACGACCGGCGACCTGATCACGCGTGCCGGGGTCGACGCCGAAGCGGCAACCTCAATCCTTGGCCCCTTGCCGTTTGCGACCGGCGTGGTGGTGCTCGTGGCACTGTCCAGTGGTTGGCTGTTGTTCACCGATCTCCCTCTCGGCGCGGCAGCGGTGGCGGTATTCCCATGTTTGATCGCGCTCAACATCAACTATCAGCGACGCGTCGAGCAGTACTTCAACACGGCCCAAGACGAACTGGGCAACCTCAGCGCGGCTGTGCACGAGAGCTTCGACGGTGTCGCGGTGGTGAAGTCGTTCGGCGCCGAAGGACGCGAAACAGAACGCCTTGCACAGATTGCCCGACGGCTACGCGAAGCGCGGTTGGGTGCCGTCAGGTTACGCAGCACCTTCGAGTCGTTGTTGGACGGCATACCGACGGTTGTCAACGCCTGCTTGCTCGTCGGTGGCGCGTACCGCGTTCGCAGCGGCGACATGACGATCGGAGAATTGACCAGCTTCATTTACCTGTTCACGCTGTTGGTATTCCCGCTGCGCCTTATCGGCTTTGCGCTGTCGGAGGTGCCGCACTCGCTGGCTGGCTGGAATCGAATCCAGAACCTGCTGAATGAGCCCCTGATAGCCGACCCCGCCCGCCTCTTGCAGCACAACGACAGCGGCGTGGTTCAGTTGCAGAATCTGCACTTCAGCCACGACGGCGAGCGTCAGGTACTGCGCGGAGTCGATGCGACAATCGAAGCCGGTCGGACCGTGGCGGTCGTCGGGGCCACCGGCGCCGGCAAGACGACTTTGCTGCACGTGATCGCGGGGCTCATCGAGGCCGATTCCGGAACGATCACCGTGCCGCGAGCAGGAACTCGCCTTGTGTTCCAGGAGCCGTTCCTGCTCGCTAACTCGATTCGGGACAACATCACGCTTGGCGCGCCGATCGAGCAGACAACGATCGATGCTGCACTGAGTGTCGCCGAAGCTGACTTCCTGCGCGATCTACCGAACGGACTAGAAACTGAGGTCGGCGAGCGCGGTGTCGGATTGTCGGGCGGCCAACGGCAGCGGCTTGCGTTGGCCCGTGCGCTTGTTTGTGAGCCGGGGGTCCTGCTGCTCGACGACACCACATCGTCGCTCGATCCGACCACCGAGGCCAAGGTTCTTGCCAACCTGCGAGCGGCGCTGCACAACACGACCGTCATCGCTGTCGCCAGCAGGCCATCGACGATCGCACTCGCTGACGACGTGCTGTTCCTAGAGGACGGAGTAGTCGTCTGTCACGGTCGTCACGATGAGTTGATGCGCGACGTGGTCGCGTATCGAAACCTGATCGAGGCATTTGAACACGATCGGGCCGCGATGGAATCGGAGTTGCAGTCATGAGCGAACCAATCAGCCGTTGGACCGCGGTCGAGACGATTGGTCGCGGTGTGCGCGCGGCGCCAGCGTTGCGCACTGGCTTCGGGCTGACCCTCGCATTGGCGATGGTTGGCGCCGGTGGTCGCGTCACGATTCCGATCCTCATCCAGCAGGCGATCGACCGCGGCTTCAAGAAGGACGACGTACAGGTCGATGTCGTTGCGCTGCTGGCAGGTATCGCGCTCGTCGTGATCGCGATCGCCACCTACGCGCAGCGCACAGCGGTGCTACGCCTCGGTCGCCGCAGCGAGGAAGCGTTGTACGGCTTGCGCGTTCGGTTGTTCGAGCACATCCACCGCCTCAGCATCGCTGACCACACCGAGGAACGTAAGGGTGCACTGGTCGCAAGAGTGACCAGCGACGTCGAGACATTGGCGCAATTCTTCCAGTGGGGCGGCCTCGCCTGGCTGCTCGACGGCACCTTGATGTTAATGGTCGCTGGCGTAATGCTGGCTTACGACTGGGTGCTCGCGATCGTCGCATTCATTGTCGCCGCGCCGCTCGGCTACGTGTTGCGGCGTGTGCAGAGCCACTTGGCGCGCGCATACGACAAGTCGCGCGTGACGAACGCCGAGGTAATGACACAGATCAGCGAGACAATCGAGGGCGCTGAAACGTTGCGCGCGTACGAAGCCACGCAGGAATATGCGCAGCGAGTGGAAGCAGCCAGTCACGAGCGAGCGAACGCATACATTCGCGCCGGAACGATCGGCGCGTTCCTGTTCCCGTCCGGCGAAGTTTTCAGCGTGTTGACGGTCGCCGCTGTTACATGTGTCGGTCTGCTCCGTGGGGCATCGAGCGGCCTCACCGCTGGCGCAATGGTCGGGTTCTTGTTCCTCACCTATCGCTTCTTGGAACCGATCGCTGAGTTCACGGAAGTACTCGACCAAACACAGACCGCTGTGGCCGGAATGCGCCGTGTGCTCGGCGTGCTCGAAATACCGATCGGCCCACCCGAGCCCGACCAACCGCAGAAGCTGCCGGCCGGCCCGCTCGCCGTCACTCTCGACCGGGTCGACTTCAGCTATCGCACTCGTGGCGACGAGGAGGAGCCGCCCGTGCTGTTGAACGTGAGCGCGCACATCCCCGCGGGTCAACAGGTCGCAGTTGTTGGTGAGACTGGTTCCGGCAAGACGACACTCGGACGGTTGATCGCGCGCCTGGCAGATCCGACCGCGGGCACGGTCTCGGTTGGGGGCATCTCGCTGACACGCGTCGCCAATACCGATCTGCGCGATCGGCTCACCGTTGTTCCGCAAGAGCCGTTCTTATTCGAGGGCACGATCGCGGCGAACCTCTTGTTCGCACACCCGGATCTTTCGATGGCCGACCTGGAACGGTCGATCGATGTGCTCGACCTACGCGACTGGCTCGACACGTTGCCCGACGGCCTCAACACCGAAGTCGGTCCGCGCGGTTCACAGCTGTCGGCGGGCGAGCGGCAGCTCGTTGCCCTGATCCGCGCATCGCTCGTTGATCCCGCGGTGCTCGTGCGCGATGAAGCGACATCGTCCGTCGACGCGCTCACGGAGGTACGTTTGGCCCGGGCGCTCGAGCGACTCGCGACCGGACGAACAACGATTGCGATTGCGCATCGACTTTCGACCGCGGCACGCGCCGACCGAGTGCTGGTGCTCCACCACGGCCACCTCGTCGACGACGGCCCGCACCACGAACTTGTGCAGCGCGGCGGCGTCTATGCCCGCATGTACGAAGCATGGGTCGCGTCGACGTCTG
>JANWKM010000127.1 GCA_025451395.1 Ilumatobacteraceae bacterium | reverse complement strand
TTGTTGTTGAGGTAAGTGGTCGCGTCGGCCACGCGTCCGATGCCGATCGGCGCAAGGACGCGCGGCGGCGCAACGAGCTCATGCAACGTGGCCTCGTCGTGCTCGAGTTCACCACCGCCGACGTCATCGATGCGCCGGATTACGTACTCGCGACCGTTCGCAAGTCCCTCCGCGCCGCGGCTTGACCCGTCGAAGTCACAACGATTCCACCTCAGCGGGGGAATCCTTGTGACTGCGTGGGGGTACTGCGTCGGGTCGCGCCGTCACTCGGGTGACCGCGCGGTTCGTGTACTGTGCGGATTACGAAGGCGCTCGGGGGAGCGCCCTTTCAGGAGGGGTGCCATGAAATTCAGGTATCTACCGCTGGGGGCGGTGGCCATCGGGTTTGTGCTCCTTGGCTCGGTCTCACCGGCGCACGCCGACATCCCGGGCACGGACGACTGTCAGGCGTCTGGCACGTGGCTCGACGATGGGTTGGTCGTGTTTGCCGAGACCGACGGCGGCGTCTACACGATTCCGGACAGTGACACCGTCGCGTGGGAGGGTTCTGTCGCTGCCCCGCCCGGCGAGTACAGCGGTGAAATATGGCTCGAGATGCCGCCGCCGTTCGCAGGTTGGAGTATCGACAGCTGGGGTGGTGACAGCGATAACACCGGCAACGACGGCACGTACGAATACGACTTTCCGTCATGGGTGCCCGCTGGTGTCGAGTTCGACGTCAAGGGCGAACATTTCGACGAGAACGGAGGTTGCTCGGGCACCATCGCATTCGAACTCGATGGCGGACCGTTCGACTCCCCGGCCACGTTCGTTGCCCTAGCCGTCACACTCCTGTTTGCAATTCTTACTGGTCTGGCTTTGAAGCCACTATTCGTAGGGGGCGCGTGATGACGTACGGACGAGTTGTTCTTTCGGCAATTCTTGCCATGTTCCTGTTTCTGTTCATCGCAGCCGATCTAGTGCTCTTTGGTGTGATACCGCTGAACAGCGTCATCGTCACCGTCCTGCCACTAGTCGGTCTCGTCGTCGGAGCGCTGCTCGGCGTGATGGCACGCAAACGCAACCCGGATGCAATGCCAGAAGAGCCAACACCCGCCGCCGCCTGATCCGAACTTGAACTAATCGTCAGCGGGCCGCGGTGGCCACCGCGTCGACCATGCGGTCGATCTGCGCGTCGGTGGTCACCAGCGGTGGACAGAACACGAGCGAGTCGGTGTTCAGCGCGCGGCAGATCACCCCGTCGTCGTACATCGCGTCGCGCATCGTCATTGCGTTCTGATCCGGGCGAAGTGCCGCGGCAAACATCGCGCCCAAGCTGCGCACATGGTCGATGATGCCGTCGTCGGCGAGCGCGCGCAGCCCGCCGGAGAAGCGGTCGCCGATGTGCTTGGCGCGAGCGACGAGGTCTTCGCGCCGAATGATCTCGAGGTTCTTCAACGCCGCGACGCATGCCGTCGTGTGACCTGAGTACGTGAAGCCGTGGCGCAGGAAGAACTCGGGATTCGACTCGAGTGCCGCGGTCGGCCGCTGGCCGATGAACACACCGCCCAGTGGGATGTAACCGGAAGTCACCGACTTAGCAAAAGTGGCGAGATCGGGCTCAACGCCGTAGTGATGAGCAGCAAACCAACTACCGATGCGACCGAAACCCGTGATCACCTCATCGAAGACAAGGTACGCACCGTGCTGATCGCACAGCTTGCGCAGACCTTGTAGGTAGCCCTCGGGAGCGGGATAGATGCCACCGGCACCTTGCACCGGCTCGACGATGATCGCCGCCACTTCTTTGCCTCGTTGTACGAAGAGTGTTGCCATCGCTTCCAGATCGCCGGCAGGTACCTGCACGACATCGTCGACGAACGGACCGAAGTTCTCCTTGTTCGGCGCGATGCCCTGCGCGCTCGTGCCGCCGTAGGCGGTTCCATGAAAGCCGCGCGTCAGTGAGATGATCAGCTTGCGGTGACCCTCGCCAGCCTGAACATGCGCCATTCGTGCGAGCTTCATTGCCGTGTCGATCGCCTCGCTGCCTGAGTCGGTGAAGAAGATACGAGCGCCGGGCATCGGACCGATCTCGCGCAAGGTCTCGGCGAGCTCCTCAGCCGGATCAGTGGTGAACGGATCGAAGATCGAATATGCCTCGAGCGTGGAGACCTGCGCGGCAATCGCGTCGGCCATCTCCTTGCGGCCATGGCCGATCGCGCAGTACCACAAGCTGGCCATGCCATCGATCAGTTCCTTGCCATCGGCCGTGTACAACAGTGCGCCGTCGCCACGCACGATGCGCACGAAGTCGTGACGCGTTGGCTTTGCAAATGGGTGCATCAGGGCCTTGGGCATGACGCAATGTTACTGGGTCAACCCAGGGCGTCGCCGAGCGCTTCCAACGATGGCACGAACCACGCCCCACCCGAGACGGGCGTGCTGAACTCGGTGAGGCGATCGTGGACTCCGTCGGCGACGCCGAACATGCGCCGCAACATGCGGTCGAATCGGCTCGGATCGGCGCTGAACGCAACGAACAGCAGACCTTGCTCGGTCACCGTTCCGTAGGGGACGCTGCGGCGGTAGATCTCCAATTCCTCGCCGTCGTCTTCGATCACAACACGCGCGATGTGAGCCGTCGCCGGCTTGCGCTCGTCGGGGAGTTCGATGCTGTCGGCCTTGGTGCGCCCGATGACGCCTTCTTGCTCGTCGATGCTGAGGGCGTGGAAATCATCGAGGCGATGCACCCACCGCTGAGTGATCGCGAAAGATCCACCGGCGCCCGGACTGCCACCCGGGATCGTCGCGACGTGATATGCGGCCTCGACGGGCGGATTCTCAGTGCCATCGATGAAGCCGGTGAGGTCGCGACTGTCGCGGTACACGAAACCAGTTACCTCCTGCTGCACCGTCGCCACCGCAGCGAGCGCCGATGCCACCGATCGTGCGACGTCGAGCAACACGTCGTCGCCGGTGCCGTGGCACCACACCCACAGCCCACACTGAGTCACGGGCACACCCTCGATGTCGGGAAAGCCAACCAGCGCAGTCGGAAGTGGATCGAGTGAAATCATGCGCCAGACCGCTTCGTTGAAGCCGAGCACGATGTTGGCGCCACCCGCCGACACCGCTGGTTGCCGGAGGCCCGCCAGCGCGGCACGAATTGCGTCGGCGCCGACCCCCGGACGAATCGCGAACTCGAGGTGGCGATGTGTGCGGGTTCCTTGGGCGAAGATGCCCGGTTGTGGTGTGGCCATGGCAGACAGACTTACTCGACCGCCACCGACGCGGCCAATCCCTCCACGATGGTCACGTTCGGCATCGCCAGCAGCGTGCGCGGTGGACACAACACCTTGATCGACCGGCTGCCGCCGCCGAGAATTATCTGCTCTCGGCGGGTGACTTCACCGTCGACCCAAATCGGCAGCGTCGATGGGAGCGCAAACGGAGTGACGCCGCCGATCTGCATTCCGGTGATCGCCGCGGTGTCCGCCGACGGAGCGAACGACGCTTTGCGTACCTCGAGCCGGCGGCGTACCACACCGTTAATGTCGAGGCGAGTGGTCGCCAACGCGATGCAGGCGACGAAGATTGGTGGATCTGACTTTCCAATCGCAACGATGGTGTTGGCGCTGTTGTCGGGCGAATACCCGTACGCGGCGCAGAACGCTGCGGTATCGGCGAGAGCTGGATCACAGTCAACGATCTCGAAGGGCTCGCCAGTGGCCTTGAGTGCTGCGAGCACGCGCGCTTCCACGTCGTCGGTTTCGTCTCGGTTGCTCATGGCTTGAAGTCTGCCGCACGTGCCGTCGGTAGGCTCGCCCTATGCGTCACTATGAAGGCCACTTTGGGCAGCGGGCCAACTGGCTGCGGGCATCGGTGCTCGGCGCCAACGACGGCATCATCTCGACGTCAGCACTACTGCTCGGAGTTGCGGCGGCCGACGCGACGCGCACCGCGATTCTCACCGCCGGGTTCGCCGGTTTGGTGGCCGGGGCAGTCTCGATGTCGCTCGGTGAATACGTGTCGGTCTCATCGCAGCGCGACTCCGAGCACAGCGACATCGCCAAGGAGACGTGGGAGCTAACTCACCAGGCGGATCACGAGCTTGAGGAGCTGACCGCGATCTATACGGCCAAGGGTTTGTCGCCGCAACTCGCAACAGAAGTGGCGGTGCAACTCACCGAGCACGACGCGCTCGGCACGCACCTGCGCGACGAGCTTGGAATCTCACGCGATCAATTGGCGCGCCCTCTACAAGCAGCGTGGAGTTCTGCCGCTGCATTCTCAATCGGAGCGGCGCTGCCGCTGATCGCCGCGGTCGTGTCTTCAAAGTCGGTGCGCGTGCCCTTGATCATCTCGGTGACGGTGGTTGCGCTCATCGCGCTCGGGTATCTGGGGGCAAGGGCCGCGGGAACTGCGCCGCGTCGGCCTATCTTGCGCGTCGTCGCGGGTGGCGCGTTGGCAATGGCGGCGACCAGCCTCGTTGGTTGGTTGTTCGGAACCGTGATCTTGTGAGCCCTTGTTCATGATGAGCCGTTTCAAGTGACGGACAGCTTCGACGCTGTCGTCATCGGAGCAGGCGTCATCGGGGCATCGGTTGCATTGGAACTTGCTCGCAGCGGGCGCTCGGTCGTCGTTGTCGACAAGGGTCCGTCAGCGGGGTCGGGTTCAACCAGTGCTTCGGTGTCGATCGTTCGATTCAGCTACTCCACGCTCGACTCGGTGCTGACTGCGTGGGAAGCAGCGGCGATGTGGCACGACTGGGCCGGTCACCTGGGCATCGTCGACCCCGCTGGCATGGTGCGTTTCGTGCGCACCGGCATGTGCATCTTCAACACGCCCGACGCCAACATCGAACGCATCCGACGATTGTGGGACGACGTCGGCATTCCGTACTCGATCGCCGACATCGACTCGTTGCGTGCCTTGCTCCCGGGCGTCGACCTTGGCGCCTACTTTCCGCCGAAGCGCATCGATGACCCCGCGTTCGCCGACGAGACTGACCGCGAGTTGACCGCGTTGATCGATGAGGAGTCGGGGTTCGTCGACGATCCGATGTTGGCCGCGTGCAACCTTGCGTTCGCGGCGCGGCAGCACGGTGCGCAATTCCGTTTCCACCACCAGGTCGTCTCCATCGACCGTTCTCACAACGGCAGCGAAAATTGTGTGGTGGGCGTGTCGCTGGCTGGCGGCGATCGGATCAAGGCGCCAGTGGTGATCAACGTCGGCGGTCCGCACTCGAGCCTGCTCAACAAGATGGCTGGCGTCGCCGATGGGATGCGCATCGGTAACCGGCCGCTACGCCAGGAGGTGTTCACCGTGAGCGCGCCTGCCGGTCTGCGGTTGGAGGATGGTCTCCCGGCGGTCGCCGATCTCGACCTCGGTCAGTACATCCGTCCACAAGCCGGTGGCACGTGGTTGGTCGGTGGCACGGAGGCGCAGTGCGACGTACTGCATTGGGTCGACGACCCCGACGACTTCGACGAATACCCGACGGTCGAACAATTCGAAGTGTCGATGATGCGACTGGCGCGCAGGGTTCCCGAATTCGGTGTTCCGCATCGGCCGGTCGGATTGGCCGCGCTCTACGACGTCGCCGACGACTGGGTGCCGATTTACGACAAGAGCGATCTGCCCGGCTTCTTCATGGCGTGTGGCACGAGTGGCAATCAATTCAAGAACGCGCCGATCGTCGGCCAGTTCATTCGCGACATCATTGATGCCGAGCAGGCGGGTACCGACCACGACGAACAGCCCGTGCAGTTCCTCGGCAAACGCACCGCTCGCTTGATCAATCTCGGAGCATTTTCTCGCCGCAGGGACAAGACCGAGACGTCGGGCACAGTGATGGGCTAAATACGCCTTGACCCTAAAGACTCATCGCCAACGCGCGGCCTTCGTAAATCGCATGCACCGCCGAACGCGCGGCCACGACGTCGCCGACGAGGTGCAACTCGTACCCACCGCCACCTACCGCGATCAGTTCGTCGAGGACGGCAGTGTTCGGCGCATTCGTTGTGGCTAACACCAGCGCATCGGCGTCGATTGTGTGCTCGCTGCCATCGAGCGAGCTGCGGATAACCGCGGCCGTTCCTGTCCACTCGATGATCGTCGACTCGGTGTGCCACTTGACGCCAAGGCTTGCCAGCTTGGCGCGCAGCGCGAAATCGCCAGCGGTGCGTTGCACCGCGAAGCCCACCATCGGAAGCGACGTCACGATGGTTACCGCGTGTCCCCAATCGGCCAGATGCCATGCGGTGCCTCCACCGCGCCAATCGCCGGTGTCGTCGAGAATGATCACGCGGCTGCCCGGTTTTGCCCGCTCCGCCATCACGTCTTCGACCGACCAGACGTTGTCGTGGTGCACGCCGGGGAGTTCGGCGAGCAGTGGGAGCCCACGTTGGAAGCCCGTGGCCGTGGGTTGCGAACCCGTAGCCATCACCACAACGTCGGCGTTGGCCGACGCAATGTCGGCCGCGGTCATGTGACAATCGGTCTTGACCTGCACGTGCAGGCGCTGGAACTCGCGTAGGTACCACGCGAGCAGCTCAGTGATCTGCGAACGGTGCGGTTGGCGGCCCGCCAGCCGAAACGCGCCACCAAGGACCGGTTCGGCCTCGGCAAGTGTGACGTGGTGGCCACGCTCGCCGGCGACCCGCGCCGCTTCTAGCCCGGCAGGCCCGCCACCGACGACGAGCACATTGCGCAGCTGCGCGGCCCGCGCGTAAATATCGCCGCCCCATTCGAACTCGCGACCGACCGACGGGTTCACAAGGCAAGAGATCCAGTAGTCGCGCGACCTGCGCCCCCAGCACATCTGGTTGCACGAAATGCACTCGCGCACTTCGTCGGCGCGTCCACTCAGTGCCTTGCTGACCAAGTACGGATCGGCGATCTGCCCGCGGACAATGCTGACCATGTCGGCCTGACCGGCAGCCACGACCGCGTCCGCGCTTGCCGCGGTGCGCACGTGGCTCTCGGCCTGCACCTTGGCGTGCCG
>JANWKM010000126.1 GCA_025451395.1 Ilumatobacteraceae bacterium | reverse complement strand
TGGCGAGACGGCTATCGCGAAATGAGACATGCCGCGCGGAGCAGGACCGCCCTTCTTCTCGCCGACGCGGTTGTATTGCGAACCGTGGCACGGGCACTCGAACCATTGACTGCTGGGGCATTGCGGAACGCGACAGCCAAGGTGCGGGCACTTCTGGTACATCGCGATGACGCCACTCTCCATACCGCTGATCAGCTGCGCGTATTCCTTGACACCGCGCGCCTTGGGCAGCGCTTCCGATGGGTAGACGGTGACGTAGGAGCGAGCATTGGATGCATAGAAGAATCCGCTGTTACTGCGGATGCTGGACAGGATGTCGTCGAGCTTGCCAAGGTTCACCTTGCCGCCGAAGACGGGCACAGCCGTTGGCCACAGGAAGAAAATGCACGCCGCCCCGAAGGTCGCCAGGCTCGTGCTCATCAGCGTGACGCTCGCGCGGTTGAGGAATTGACGGCGATTGACGCCGATCTGCTCGGCGTCGGGCGGTGTCCAGATTGTCGTCGGAGCAGGAGCACTCGCCACCAACGCCGAAGCACGCGCCTCCACAGCAGCACGCTCGACGGCACGACCGGTCGGCGCGACCGGAAGATCAATCTCAGAGTCTTTGTCGCGACGCATTGTCTCGCGGCTGAGTGCGCCGGCACCTCGCACATCGCTGCGCCGAGCAGCGGTCAGCATCACCACAGCGGCGAGCACGGTGACCGCGCCGACGGCGATTGCAATGGTGACAGCGGAGCTCATCGCGGCCTCACAGTTCGAAGAAGAGTCCGTCACGCCACGGAAGCGTGAAGTTGAAGCCGGGGCCGCGGAAGAACGAACCGACGATGACGAGCACTGCCCAGAACATCAGGTGCACGGTCATCAGCGAGATCGCGAACTTACGATCCTCTGGCTTGTTGGAGGGGTTCTTGTCGATGTACGGCGCAAAGATAAGCGCAACGAGCCCGACGCCTGGAATCGTGACGCCTGCGATCATCGGGTGGAACATCGTCAGCAGTTCTTGCAGACCGAGGAAGTACCACGGTGCTTTCGACGGGTTCGGTGTCTTGTTGATGTCGGCCTGCTGCAGCAACGGCGCGTTGACGAACACGGAGAAGAAAAAGGTGAACGACGTGCACAGCAGCGCGGCGACGTACTCGGCCGCCAACAGGTGTGGCCAGGTGTGCACCTTGTCGACGGGCGATGCCTTGACATCTTGGATGCTGCCGCTCTTGACGACTGTCAGCAGCCGCTGCGTGTTGCCGCCGGGGCCGGTGCCTAGCGGCGCTCCGCGAGCCGGTGCCGCAGTAACGACGCTGGCAACCTTCTCTTGCACTGCAACCCCGCCGCCTGCTGGCGCGTCGGCGTCGGACGGTGCCGTGCCGGTGGCCTGCACGCGTGCGGCCTGCGCACGCTTGAGGAGGTGTTCGGGGATCTCGGTCATCAGAGCGGTCCCGAGATTCCGCCGTCTTTACGGACTCGCCAGAAGTGGACGGCCATGAAGATGACGATGACGAACGGCAGCATCAGAACGTGCAACACGTACCATCGCAACAGGGTGTCGCCGCTGATCTCTTTTCCGCCGAGCAGCACGAAGCGCACTTGGTCACCGATGACCGGGCTGTAGCCCATCATGTTGGTGCCCACCGTGACGGCCCACAGCGCCAATTGATCCCACGGAAGCAGATAGCCGGTGAACGACAGCAGCAGCGTCAGCATCAACAACACGACACCGATCACCCAGTTGAACTCACGGGGTGGCTTATAGGCGCCGTGGTAGAACACGCGCGCCATGTGCAAGAAAACGGTGAGCACCATCAGGTGCGCGCCCCATCGATGCATGTTGCGTACCAGTAGACCGAACGCGACCGAGGTCTGCAGGGTGGAAATGTCGCTCCACGCCTGAGTGTCGGTAGGTCGGTAGAAGAACATCAAGAAGATGCCCGTGACGGTGAGCAGGATGAACAGGAAGAAGCTGAGGCCGCCGAGGCAGAGCGTGTAGCTGACCTTGACCGCGTGACGCTTCACCTTTACGGGATGAAGGTGATAGAGCACCGAGTTCATCACCACGTAGCTGCGGTTGCGCGGACTGTCGGTGTAACCCTTGCGGAAGATGCTGCCCGGTCGGAAGATGCTCGCCCACGCTTGGCTGCCCTGCACACCGTCGACCATCTTGGTCATTCGGTCCTTCATCGTCGGGCGGGGTGTCTCGTCGAGAATCTTCGCCATGGCTGCTTCCTCAGAACCTCAGCCCGTAGGCGTAGCCGTGGCTGTTCGTGCGGACGTGTGAGTCGCCAGAAATTGTCGGTGCACCCACCTTGCCCATGATGATCACGCCGGTCGGGCACCGATCGACGCACAGTTGACAGCGCGTGCAGATGTCGTCGTCGATGATGAACAGCACGCTGTCGCTCGGGTCGAGACCAGGTCGCTCGGTTCCGGTCGCCTCCGCGATCGCGTCGGGCGACACCATATGAATGCACTTCCACGGGCAAATGTCGACACAGCCCTCACACAAGATGCACTCGGTCTGATCGATGTGGATGAACTGCTTCGGCTTGACGGCCTTCGTGAGGTAGTCGGCGTCGACCTCCACCAACGAGTAGTCGTCGGTGTAGGGCATCATCGGCGGGTTGGCGTCGGTTTTGGCCATCGTCAGCTCTTCCTCACCAATGGGCGACCAAACGTGCTCGTCGCCAGTTCAGTCCCCGGCTTTTCGTCGCCGCGCCGTTGCCAACGGCCCCACAACGAGATCATCAGCGCGAAGTACCAAACATGGAGCGTGACCACGACGATGTCGCGTACGGCTTCGTACGACATCGTGAAAGGAAATGGTCCGCCGAGCGCCTTCGGCTTCAGCAGATCGAACGGGCCGTAGATGATGAGGCTCTTGTTCCAGCCCAATTCTTTGTCGGCATGGTCGATGAATTGGTGCGGCACGACACCGAACGCGATGAACATGACGCCGAATACGAACACTGCCGCGAGCATCGCCTCGCCCCATGAAGTGGGAGTGCCCTTCGGGCGGCGCTTCGAGTAGGGGATGACGAGCAACGCAAGACCAGACGAAAGAAAGAACGAGAAGAGGAAGGCAACGTTGACTCCGGGCCAGTGCAACACGTTGGTATCGAATGCCATCAACAACGCGTCTGTCCCTTCTTTTCTCGTGAACTGCCTCACAAACTGTAGCCACCGCAGCACCCGGCTATGCCAGTTCGTTAGGTTGTGAATTAGTGCATTGCAGCGCGACGAGAGCACGCCGTCTATCGTTCAACGCGTGACTGAGATCCCCGAGCACCTGCTCAAACGCAGCCAACAAGCTCGCAGCGCAGCCGGTGGGGAACCGGGCGCAGCTGTCGCTCCAGTCACGCCGAGTGCGGCCGCCGCCACCGGTGAAGCGACCGTCGAACCGGCCGAACCCGCCGACAAGGCGGTAAGAACCGAAGCCGCACCGATCGGGCCGCCGCCTGTTCAGCCCGACTCGCCGGTCGTTGTTGCGTACAAGGGGCGCCGGAAGATCCCGGTGTGGGCGATGTTGACGCTGAGCATCTTGCCGGTGTGGGCGTTCATGTATGTACGCGCGCTGCAGCCGCCGATAGTCGAGGCCAGCGGTCCCCTCGGCGAGGGTGCCAAGGTTTTCAACCAGTGCTCGAGCTGCCATGGCAGTTCCGGTGAAGGCGGTGTCGGTTATGCGTTCAAGGACGGCTCCGTGCTCGTCACGTTCCCGCACATCGAAGACCAGTTACGTTGGGTGAAGTTCGGTTCCGACGCCTACATCGCCGCCGGGATCGAGATCGCTGGCGATCCCAATCGTCCGGGTGGCGCACACGTCGCAGGAACGACTGGCGTGATGCCAGCGGCGGGACTCGGGCTCGGGCTCACCGACGCCGAGATTCTCGCGGTCGTGTGCCACGAGCGGTACGACCTTGGTGGTGCCGCGCCAGCGGGAGTCGAGTACGTGAAGTGGTGTAGCGAGGACAGCGAGATCTTCCTGGCGCTCGAGGCGGGCACCACAACTTTCGCGAACGTGCACGTGCAATTCGAAGGTGTGATGCAGATCGGCGAGGCTCCCCGGGCCGGCACGTCTGCTAATGGCTGACACCGACGTACTCGTGATTGGTGGCGGACCGGCTGGTGCAGCCACCGCGTACTGGCTAGCACGTCACGGGCATGCGGTCACGATCGTCGAACGCAAGACTTTCCCGCGCGAGAAAACATGCGGTGACGGCCTGACACCGCGCGCAGTGCATCAGCTCGACGAAATGGGGCTTGGTGAACAACTCTCGCGCTATCACCGCTACAACGGACTGCGCGCAATGGGCATGGGGCGAGCGCTGGAACTGCAATGGCCGAGCCACCCGGTGTATCCGCAACACGGCTACGTCGTCCGGCGTCGCGAACTCGATCAGATGGTGGCGGAAAACGCACAAGAAGCGGGCGCGACGTTGTTGCTGGGGCACGAGGCTGTGCAGCCGATCGTCGAGCGCGGATTCGTACGCGGTGCGACGGTTCAGACCTATGCCGGCGACACGTTCGACATCGCGGCCAAATACGTAGTCGTCGCCGATGGCGCGAACAGCCGCTTCGGTCGCGCGCTCGGCACGTTTCGTACGCGCGACTGGCCGTATGGCACCGCCATCCGCACCTACTGGACGACGCCGCGCCACGCCGAGCCGTGGATCGAATCTGCGCTGGACGTAAAAGACCGCAACGGCAACCCGATGCCGGGTTATGGCTGGATCTTCCCGGTCGGCGATGGCACGGTCAACATCGGCGTCGGGTTGTTGAGCACGTTCCGCGACTTCAAGAGCGTGAACACCACTCACCTTCTCGATTCCTACGCGCATCAAGTTGCCGAGCGTTGGGAGATCGACCCCGGGAACCCGGAGTGCAAAGCGGTGAGTGGTCGCATTCCGATGGGCGGCTCGGTGGGGCCGAAGGCAGGACCGAGCTATCTGGTTGTTGGCGACGCGTCGGGCAGCGTGAACCCGTTCAACGGCGAAGGCATCGACTACGCGTACGAGACCGCCCGCATGGCGGCGCAGGTGTTGCACGAGGCGCTCGTCACCGGCGATCCAACGTTGCTGCAGGGCTACACGAAAATGCTCGACGACGAGTACGGCGACTATTTCAAGGTGGCGCGACTTTTCGCACGTGTCATCGGACGACCTGCCCTGATGCGCGAGCTAACGCGTGTCGGAATGCGAAGCCACACGTTGATGGAGTGGGTGCTGCGCATCATGGCCAACCTCTTGCGCCCCGACGAACTCGGCCCGGCGGAGATGGCTTACAAGGCCGCGGCCAAAATCGTCAAGCTCGCGCCAAACGCCTGACTCCCATCGCGTTTGTTCGCTGCCGCACGGTATGCGTGCACGAGCGCTCAAACGCAGTGAGGAAGCGACCGAGCGCGGCGAACGCTTAGACGGTTGCGAGGAGTGCCGCCGGCGCGGCGAGCAGCGCTTCGGTAGCCGCCGACTGGGGCAGCAACTTGCACGCGGCCTCGGCGCGATCGGCCCACGCGCGGCCGACCTCGATAGCTGCTGCCACGCCGCCATTGGACCGCACGATGCCGAGCGCTTTGTCCTGCTCGACGGCATCGAGCGGGCGGCCCAACAGCGACAACAGTTCCACCGCGGCGACGCCGCCAGCTTGCAGCGTGCGCAGGACGGGCAGCGTGTAAACGCCTTCCACCATGTCGTGGCCAGCCGGTTTGCCCAGCTGCTCGTCGGTGGCGGTGATGTCGAGCACATCATCGACGATCTGAAACACCATCCCGAATGCCTCGCCGAACTCGGTCAGTGCGTCGATGTGTTGGCGATCGAGGTCGGCAACCAGACCACCAATACGCGCAGCCGTCGCGAACAGCGATGCCGTCTTGCCGCTGATGCTGGAGATGTAGCTGGCCTCGGGGCGAGCGGCGTTGTAGGTGTGCCGCAGTTCTTCGATCTGGCCCTCGCACAGCCGACCGATGGTGCGCGCCAGCAGGCCGGCGACCTCGGTGCCCAACGACGCG
>JANWKM010000125.1 GCA_025451395.1 Ilumatobacteraceae bacterium | reverse complement strand
CTTTGGATGATCACGCGTTGGGACGATGTCCACCGAGTGACGACGGACGAAGAAACGTTTACGGCGGTGGTGGAATCGTCTCCAGTCGAACGTTGCTTCGGGCAGCCGACGATCATCACCACCGATGGGCAAGTACATCGCGAGCTACGCAAGGCCACCGACCCGAAGTACCGACCGGCTCGTGTCAACCAGTACATCGACGGTCTCGTGCGCCCGATCGCCAACGCCGCACTCGACGCGATCATCGAGAACGGTGGTGCGGATTTGCTAACGGACTACTTCGAGCCGATCTCGACGCTCTCGCTCGCGCGCTCCATGGGTTTCACCGACGTAGACGTACACACGCTGCGCGCATGGTTTCGAGGGCTCTCGCTCGGCGCCACGAACTTCGAACTCGACCCAGTCAAACAGGCGGCCGGCGACGCGACGGCCAACGAGATACGTGAACTGGCTCACGGCCTGTTCGAACAGTTCACCGCCAACCCCGACGACTGCGCACTCGCGCACATGCTGCATGCCGGTATGCCCGACGGCACCACACGTCCGCACGAATTCTTGATGCCGACGGTCCTTGTGACTTTATTGGGAGGAATGCAAGAGCCTGGCCACGGCGCCGGTTCCATTCTCGCCGGGTTGCTCACTCACCCCGATCAGTGGGCAGCTGTGAGGGCTGACAGCAATCTCGTCATGAAGGCGGTCGATGAAGGCTTGCGGTGGATCGCCCCGATTGGAACCCAGACCCGAGAGGCGACGGTCGACGTCGAGCTCGCGGGCGCGATCATTCCGCACGGCGACGCAGTGGCCGCCGTGGTGGCGTCCGCGTGTCGTGACGAAACCAAATTCCCGAATCCCAACGAGTTCGATCTCTTTCGAATCGAGAGCGAAACAGCGGCATTCGGATTCGGAAGCCACTACTGCACGGGTCACTGGTTCGCGCGTCATCAAGTTCGAATCGCGCTCGAAGTGCTCGTCGAACGGATTCCGCAATTGAGATTTGCCGATGACTTCGTTCCAACGTTTGTGGGCTGGGAGTTCCGCGCTCCCACGGCGCTTCCCGCGGTGTGGTGAAGATAGCCTGACTGCCCAATGAGCCAGCTCAAATCCCGCCTCCAAGCCATGACGTTGCTCGACCGCGCGTTCACCGCCATCACCGACGAAGAGTTCGCCGCGATCGTGGCGACCTTGCCCGCCGATCACGTCGCCGCGCTCGATGAGCTGTGTGGTGCTCGCGAGGGAGGCTTCACTGATCTCGCGGCGCGCAACATTGCGGTGCGTGCGACCGCGGCCCGCGGTCGTATGAGCGGCGAGCTCGAACAGATCTGCACGTTGCTCGGCGATCCGTGCCTCGAGAAGTGCATCGAGATGCTCGGCGACAACGCCGACAATCCGACCGAGGAACAGTTGCTGAAGGTGACGCCGAAACTGATCAAGGACTTCGGCCTGCCGGTCACTCGCTTGATGATCGCTTCATCGGTCGCCGGCGAAGCACCGGCCAGCGAGATGTTGATTGGCCTGCTCAAGCACGACAAGAAGTTGGCGCTTCCACCGGTCGAGTTCACCCCCATCGCCGTGCTCCCCGCCCGCACCGCCGACGACGACGTGAAGGCGAAGCGCAAGGCGGCGAAAGAGCGCAAGCAGGCCGATGCACGCGCCCGCCGCGAGCAACAACTCAAGGCCCGTCATCCGAAGTAGTCCGAGGGCCACGTGCCTGAATCCGGGTAGATAGCCCTCGGAGTAGGCCGCGGCGGCAGGTAACCCTCGGACGTTTAGGGCATGTTCGACAGGGTGAGCTTGCCCTGTTCGTGATGTAGCAGCCACGCCTTGTTGCCGAGGCCGCCACCAAATCCGACGAGCTGACCGTTGCTGCCGACCACTCGATGGCACGGCACGATGATGCTGAGCGGATTGCGACCATTCGCAGCACCGACGGCACGCGACTTCTTCACATCGCCGAGTCGGCGAGCCTGCTCGCCGTAGGAGATGGTCGCGCCGTACGGAATTCGTCGCAGCTCGAGCCATGCTGCGAGTTGGAATTTGGTGCCGACCGGATCGAGCGGTACTCCGAACTCGCGGCGATCACCGGCGAAGTACTCCATCAACTCACGACGTGCTTGTTCCAGCACTGCCGTCGCGGCGGGAGGACCCGCGGGCGCAAGGGGCACGCTCGCAGCGTCATCGTCGCTCAACGGCACGAACTCCTTGGGCCACAACACAGCACGCAGACCACGAGGGCTGGCGATGAGTGTCAGCTCACCGACTGGGCTCTCGACAGACAGGCGCGACAGTTCGGATGTGTCGCCGAGCGACGGAAGCGTGGATTCGGTTCTGTTCATCTTGTCCTTCACAGTGATGTTCTCCTTTACAAGCTTGCCCATAGATGATGTAGCGCATACGTACGCCACGGTCGCCAGGCCTCCGCACGCTGTGCAGCGGCGGCTGGCGAGGACTCAGCGCCGAGTGCTTCGAGGGCGTGGCGTACGCCCAGATCGCTCGGCAAGAAGACGTCGGGATCGCCGAGTGCTCGCATGGCGACGTACCCAGCAGTCCATTGTCCGATGCCACGCAGATTCTGCAGCGCGGCAGTTGCTTCGGCGCGGTCGCTGCCTGCGTCGAGCACGATCGAGCCGTCGGCAACCTTCGAGCACGCCTCGATGAGCGCTGCACCGCGAGCACGCGGCATCGCGAAGTCTTCGGGGCTCAAACCGGCGATCGTCGCGGCCGAAGGGAAGGCGTGCGTGATTGCTCCGACCGGTTCGGCGAGTGGCTCGCCGTGCTCGGCAACAATTCGACCGGCCAACGTGCGTGCGCCAGCGACACTGACCTGTTGGCCCAGAACCGCCCGCACCAACAACTCGGTGCCGTCGGGATGCCCTGGCGCCCGCAACCCAGGACGCTTCTCCACGAGCGGCGCCAGCAGCGGATCGGCTGACAGGTGTTCACGGATCGTTGCCGGGTCGCAGTCGAGGTCGAGCAACCGGCGTGTGCGTTGCACAGCAGCCTGCGCGTCGGCGACATCGTCCAGCGTCATCGCGCACGAGACTTCAGTGCCTGCAATCGTCACCGAGATCACGCCATTACCGTGCGATAAACGCAACGACCGGCGATACGTGTCGCCCTCGACGCTCTCCACGCCCGGTACGGCTCGCGTGCCGAGGAAACTGAAGAGCGCGTCGCCGTCGAATGGTTCACGACATGCAAGACGCACGGTCAGCGGCCCGCCCGTGGACTTCGGAGCTTTTGCGAGACGAAGGTCGGTCGGCGAGGCGGCGTAGACCTCGCGCACGGTGTCGTTGAACTGGCGCACGCTTTGGAAGCCAGCAGCAAATGCGACATCGGTGATGGGAAGCGTCGTAGTCTCGATCAAGATGCGAGCCGTCTGCGCCCGCTGCGCACGGGCGAGTGCCAGCGGGCCGGAACCGACCTCGGCAACGAGCAGCCGATGCACTTGCCGATCGCTGTAACCCAAACGCGCTGCGAGCGCGCCGACACCATCGCGGTCGACAAGTCCGTCAGCGATCAACCGCATTGCGCGGCCGACGACATCGGCGCGGGTGTTCCACTCGGGTGAGCCAGGCGAAGCATCTGGGCGGCAGCGCTTGCATGCCCGATAGCCGTGCGCTTGCGCTGTTGCGGCCGCACGGAAGAACTCGACGTTCTGGCGCTTGGGCGTGATTGCCGGGCACGATGGCCGGCAATAGATCCCCGTCGTGCGCACGGCCGTCACGAACCAGCCGTCGAACCGCGGGTCGCGGCTCTGGCAGGCCCGATAGCACTGGTCGTCGTCGAGTGGAAGCACGTGACCATTGTGGCCGCCGCGCCGGCGTTTCACTAGCGGAATTCAGACATCACCATTTTGGACCAAAACGGCGTCAGGCGTCGATGACTTCCAGGCGGACTCGCTTGTTGCCTTTGCCCTTGTTCTCGAGCTTGGTCACGCGAATGCGACCGACTTCGCTGGTGCTACGCACGTGTGTACCGCCGTCGGCTTGCTTGTCGAGACCGACGATGTCGACGACACGAATCTCCTTCACGCCTTCGGGAATCATGTTGACCTTGGTGCGGATCAGGTCCGCATCTTGAATGGCTGCATCGCGTGGCAGAAAGTCGACGACGATCACACGATCGGCAGCGAGTTCGGCGTTGACCAATTCCTCGATGCGCGGACCGAAACCTTCCGGCACCGGATCGAACTCGAAGTCCATACGCGCCGACAGCGGCTCCATGTTGCCGCCAGTCACGGGCACCTTCCACTCGTTCCAAATCACTCCGCATAGAACGTGCAGCGCAGTGTGCGTACGCATCAGCTGATGCCGACGGTCCCAATCGATTTCACCTGCAACCGTCGCACCGACCACGGGTAGTGGCGAACCATCCTGTGCGGGTTCGACGGTGTGCCACACATCGCTGCCCTCCTTGCGCACATCGGTCACACGCCTGCCAGCGAGCACGCCGGTGTCGCTCGCTTGCCCACCACCTGTCGGGTAGAACGCGGTTTGGTCTAGCGCTATCGCGTTCTCGCGCACATCGGTGACTCGCGCCTCGAACTCGGTGAGGTAGGCGTCGCGTAGATACAGCAGCTCTGTCATTGCTTCAACGCCCGACTGGGTGCCAGACGGTTTTCATTTCACAGAAGTCGGCGATGACGTACGGACTTTGATCGTCGGGCTCGCCGCGGATCAAACGTTTGACGTTCTCTGCTGCCTCGGCAACAGTCGCCGCTTCCAGATTGGGCGCGCCGGTCAGGTCGACCGCGTTGACGTCGCGATGCCCGAGCAGCCAGGGCAGCATTTCTTTCGTTGCACCAGTGAGGATGTTCACGACGCCGCCCGGCACGTCGGAGGTGGCCACGACTTCGGCGAGGCTGACCGCGGTCAGAGGAGATGCTTCGCCCGTTAACACCACTGCGGTGTTACCGCTGACGAGCGCGGGCGCAAGTCGGGAAACGAGTCCGAGCAGTCCTGGGCTCTCGGGCGCCACGATCCCGACGACTCCGGTGGGTTCTGGCATCGTGAAGTTGAAGTACGGACCGGCTACCGAGTTGACGGTGCCGGCGAGGTGGTGGAACTTGTCGCACCAGCCCGCGTACCAGACCCAACGGTCGATCGCGCGCTCGACTTCCTTTCGCGCGGATGCGATCGGGACTCCGCAACGGTTCAAGTCCTCAGCGAATTCACCGCGTCGGCTCTCCATGACCTCGGCGACTCGATACAGGATCTGGCCGCGGTTGTAGGCGGTACGCGCCGCCCAACCCGGCTGTGCTGATCGCGCGGCGACCACGGCGTCGCGCAAATCCTTGCGCGAGGCCTGTGCCACGTTGGCGATCAGCGACCCGTTCCGCGCCAGCAACGCGAACGTGCGACCAGACTCGGACCGCGGGAACGCGCCACCGATGAAAAGCTTGTAGGTCTTCTGCACGTCGAGGCGCGCGGCCATCACGAAGCTCCTCGCGGCGACGACAGCGAGACGTATGCGGACAAGCCCTGTAGTCCACCTTCGCGACCGAACCCGCTCTCTTTATAACCGCCGAACGGACTGGCGGGGTCGAATTGGTTGAACGTGTTTGCCCAGATGACGCCGGCATCGAGTTGGTCGGCCATCCACAAGATCTTCGAGCCCTTCTCGGTCCAGATGCCCGCCGACAGGCCGTACTGAGTGTCGTTCGCTTTTGCGACGGCCTCTTCCGGAGTGCGGAAGGTCAGCACCGAAAGCACCGGCCCGAAGATTTCCTCGCGGGCGATGCGGTGGCTCTGCTGGACATTCGTGAAGATCGTCGGCCGGAACCAGTAGCCCTTTGCCGGCAGTGCACACGATGGTTGGTAAATCTCGGCTCCCTCGGCGACGCCGGCCTCGACCAACGCGGTGATGCGACCGAGTTGCTCGGAAGAGTTGATCGCCCCGACGTCGGTGTTCTTGTCGAGCGGGTCACCCACGCGCAACGTCGACATCCGGTTCTTGAGCCGGTCGATGAATGAATCGGCGATCGACTCCTGGACCAACAGTCGCGAGCCAGCGCAACACACGTGCCCCTGGTTGAAATAGATGCCGTTGATGACGCCCTCGACGGCCTGATCGAGCGCCGCGTCCTCGAACACGATGTGCGCCGCCTTACCACCCAACTCGAGCGTCAGCGGCAGTCCGCGCGCTGCAGCCGATCGCTGGATCTGCTTGCCGACCGAGGTCGAGCCGGTGAACGCGAGCTTGTCGACATCCTTGTGCTCGACCAGAGCCGAGCCCGTTGCACCCGCACCGGTGACGATGTTGACCACGCCCGGCGGAAGATCGACGTCTTGCAGAAGCTGCGCAAACAGCAACGCGGTGAGTGGAGTTGTCTCGGCGGGTTTGAGAACAACCGTGTTGCCGGTCGCCAACGCCGGCGCAATCTTCCACGCCAGCATGAGCAGCGGGAAGTTCCACGGAATGATCTGACCGACGACCCCCTTCGGCGCAATGCGCCGGTCGGGGAATGCGTACTCGAGTTTGTCGGCCCAACCGGCGTGGTAGAAGAAATGCGCGGCGGCGAGTGGGACATCGACGTCGCGGCTCTCCCTGATCGGCTTACCACCATCGATCGACTCGAGCACTGCAAACTCGCGGGCTCGTTCTTGCAGTTGACGGGCGATTCGAAACAAGTATTTGGCGCGATCGCGGCCGGACATCCGTCCCCAAATCTCGGTGTGCGCTTTGCGGGCTGCCTTCACCGCGCGGTCGACATCGGCGGCCGACGCCGACGAAATCTGCGAGAGTTTTTCCTCGGTGGACGGCGAGACGGTTACGAACTTTTTGCCATCCTTGGGTTCGACAAACTTGCCACCGATGAAGAGGCCGTACTCCTTGTCGATCGAGACAATCGACTTCGACTCAAGGGCTGGCGCGTACTCGAGGTCGAACGTGACATTAGTTAACGACAAGTTGGCCGGTTCGATCTCGTCAGCCATGTTCAGTCCACGCTCACGTAATTGGGACCCGAGTAGCGACCGGTGTCGAGCTTCTGAATCTGCAGGAGGAGGTCATTGAGCAAACTGGAAGCTCCGATGCGAAAGAGGTCTGGCGTGAGCCATTGCGTGCCCAGCGTCTCGGCGATGAGCACAAGATAGTGCCACGCCTGTTTTGCGGTCCGGATGCCACCGGCCACCTTCAGCCCGACAATCTCGCCGGTCTGGTCGGCATAATCGCGGATGGCTTCGGCCATGCACAGTGCCACGGGCATCGATGAGTTCTGCGCCACCTTGCCCGTGCTGGTCTTGATGAAGTCGGCGCCAGCTGCCATGGCGAGCATCGATGCCTTGCGGATCTGATCGTAGGAACCCAGTTCGCCGGTCTCAAGAATGACTTTCAGGTGCGCTGGTCCGCACGCGACCTTCTGGGCTTCGATCTCGTTGAACACGTAGCGGTAGTCGCCGGAAAGAAACGCGCCGCGGCTGATCACGATGTCGATCTCGTCGGCTCCGTCGGCAACAGCCTGCTCAATGTCGGCGACGCGCACCGCCATCGACGACTGGCCGCTCGGAAAGGCTCCTGCAACGCTGGCAACATGGACCCCGGTTCCGGTGGTGTGGAGCACCGCTGCCGGCACCATCTGCGGATAGACGCACACGGCCGCCACCGAAGGGAGCCCCGGGTTGGCCGGGTCGGGTCGCACGGCCTTGCGGCAGAGCGCAGCCACCTTGCCCGGCGTGTCCATGCCTTCCAGCGTCGTCAAATCGATGCACGAGATGGCGAGATTGATGGCGGCTCGCTTCGAAGTCGTCTTGATGGACCTGGTGGTGAAGGTTCTGGCGCGTGCCTCGAGCCCTACTTCGTCAACCGGTGTGACGCGCAGCGCCACCCCACTGCGGGACCGAGGGGCGAAAACGGCCGAGGCCGCCGGTGTTACGACTTCCGTGCTCACTTCCTCAAGTCTGCCTGCTCGTCGTGGCAGTGTCACCATTAGCTTGAAAGGAATGATCCCCCAGGAAATCATTCGTGCGAAGCGAGACGGACATGAACTTGGCGCCGACGACATCGCTGCGTTTACGGCTGGGTTGACCAATGACAAGGTGACCGAGGGCCAGGCCGCGGCGTTTGCTATGGCCGTCTACTTCAACGGATTGAACATCGCTGAGCGGGTTGCACTCACGAAGGCAATGCGCGACAGCGGCACGGTATTGCGGTGGGACGACATGCCCGGACCGGTACTCGACAAACACTCCACCGGTGGCGTCGGCGACACGGTCAGCCTGATGGTGGCCCCGATGATCGCGGCCTGCGGTGGCTATGTACCGATGATCTCGGGGCGCGGCCTCGGACACACCGGCGGGACATCCGACAAATTCGAGTCGATCCCCGGCTATGTCACGACGCCGTCGATGGACGCCTTCAAGGCTGTGGTCCGCGACGTGGGCTGTGCGGTGATCGGTTCGACACCCGACCTAGCGCCCGCCGATAGACGGCTGTACGGCATCCGTGATGTGACCGCAACTATCGAGAGCATCGGTCTCATTACTGCTTCGATTCTCTCGAAGAAGCTCGCCGGCGGCTTACAAGCACTGGTCATGGACGTGAAGTGCGGCAGCGGCGCGTTCATGACAACGTTGCCCAAGGCACGCGAGTTGGCCCAGAGCATCGCGAAAGTGGCGACCGGTGCTGGCCTGCCGACGACAGCGTTCATCACCGACATGGATCAACCACTCGCCAACGCGGCGGGCAACACCGTCGAGGTGGCGTACGCGATCGACTACCTGACCGGCACTCGTCGCGAACAGCGCATGCATGAAGTAGTGATGGCGCTCAGCACCGAGCTGCTGTTGCTGGGCAAGCTGTCGAAGTCCAAGGCGGCGGCGCGCACACAGTTGCAGGCGGCGCTCGATTCGGGGGCGGCCGCGGAGCGGTTCGACAAGATGGTCGCTGGTCTCGGTGGCCCTAAAAACGTCATCGAGGACCCGTGGAAGCACATGACGCGAGCACCGCAGCAAGTTGCCATCGCGCCGTTGCACGCAGGACCGGTTACGGCCATCGATAACCGGGCGGTCGGGATGGTCGTTGTCGCGCTGGGTGGCGGGCGTACCCGACCACAAGATCCCATCGATCACGCGGTGGGCCTCACCTCGCTCGCTGCGATCGGAGACACAGTGGGACCCGATCGCCCGCTCGCGATTGTGCACGCCCGCACCGATGGTCAAGTTGCGGAAGCCACCAACCTGGTGCGCGCCGCGTATCGCGTCGGGGGCCGCGCCAAGCCAACGCGCGCAGCCGTCCTCGACCGCATTACGGTCTAGCCACATGACCGACGTGCTGCAAACGCCCGCGCAGGCTGGGCGATGGACGGCGCAGTGGAAAGAGTTGTACGCCGAAGTGATCACTACCGGTCTCTGCACCGGGTGTGCTGGTTGCGTCGTGACGTGTCCGCACGACGTGATCGGGTACGAGCACGAGGAAGGTAAATACATCCCGTTCCACCTGGAACCGGAATACTTCCCCGATAACTGCGTGCACGGGATCAAGGGCTGCACGACGTGCACGCGGGCGTGTCCGCGCTTTCGTGCGTGGGAGCCAGCGGCCGACTTGCACCTGTTCGGTCGTGTGCGTCAGCCCGATGAGATGGGCGGCATCTGGCGGCAACTTCTGATGACTCGTGCCACCGACGAGACGCAACAAACGGTTGGCCAAGACGGCGGCTTTGTGACCGCGATGCTCACGTGGCTGATGGACAACGACTACATCCAGGCAGCCATGGTCAGCGGCGTCGAGGACGGCGATGCGTGGAAGGCGAAGCCGGTGCTGGCGCGCAACAAGGAGGAGATACTCGCGACGGCCGGCAGCCGCTACACCTATTGCGCGAACCCGCTTGCGTTGCGCGAGGCGAAGGAGCAGGGCTTCGACAAACTCGCGCTGGTCGGAATGGGCTGCCAAACGTCGTCGCCGCCGATCATGTGGGATCGCAAGGCCGGCAAGGTGAGTAAGCCGTTCCTGTTCAACATCGGCTTGTTGTGCAGCAAGACATTCGACGATGCGATCTTTGAGGAACTGTTCGAAGCGAAGTACGGCCTACACAAAGCCGACATGGTGAAGATGAACATCAAGGGCGTCTTCCAGATCTGGATGAAGGACGGCTCGTATCACGAGATCGACTTGAAGGAATGTCATCAGTGGACTCGCCAGGGTTGCAAGAGCTGCCCCGACTTTGCCGCTGAGCACAGCGATATCGCTACCGGCGGCATCGGCAAGGACAACGACTGGACCCTGACCATCGTGCGCACTGAACTCGGCGAGGAAGTGATCAAGCGCATGATCGACGACGGCACGATCATCGCCCGCCCTGCGCAAGAAGACGAAGTGGCAATGCGTCTGCTACGCACGCTCAGCATCGTCAGCCGCCGCCGCTGGCCCGAGTGGGCCGACAAGGCACCTGCCGTCGGCGTCCCGCCACCGAAGAAGAAAGTCGTCGAGGGCACACCTTCCGAATCGCCACCGGCATGAATGCGAAGATCGCGATGGATTATGGCGACTACTTGCACCTCGACGACGTGTTGCAGTCGCAGCATCCGCTGTCGCCAGATCACAACGAGTTGCTGTTCATCATTCAGCACCAAACCAGTGAGTTGTGGATGAAGTTGATGCTGCACGAGTTGCGCGCCGCGATTCGCAATGTCGCCGACGATCAGTTGCAACCCGCGTTCAAGATGCTCAGCCGGGTCAGCCGGATCATGGAGCAATTGGTACACGCATGGGATGTGCTGGCGACGATGACACCGCCTGAATATTCGGCAATTCGCCCGCATCTCGGTCACAGCAGCGGATTCCAAAGCTGGCAATACCGCTGCATCGAGTTCGCCTGCGGCAACAAGCAGCCGGCGATGCTCGAGCAACATCGGCATCGCGAGTCCCGCCTCGCGGAGGTTGAGGCCGCGCTCCATGTGCCCTCGCTGTACGACGAGTCACTGCGACTGTTGCATCGCCGCGACATCAAGGTGCCCGACGCCGTCTTGCAGCGCGACGTCACTACGCCATATGTGGCCGACAAAGGCGTGGAAGCCGCGTGGTTGGAGGTGTATCGCGACCCGGACGCACATTGGGACCTGTATCAACTGGGCGAAGAGTTGGTCGACCTCGAGGACGCATTTCGACTTTGGCGCTTCCGCCACCTGACGACTGTGCAGCGAATCATCGGCTTCAAGACCGGCACCGGCGGTACCGCTGGCGTCAGCTACCTGCGCGCGATGCTCGACGTCGAGCTATTCCCCGAATTGTGGAGCATCCGCACCGCGCTGTAGTTCACGGCGAATAGTTCAGACCATCCACGCGCTGCGATCGATCGGCGCGTGAAGCGACGGGCGGGTCAACGAGAACGGTGCCAGTTCCTCGGCGACCGGCTCGCCGCATGCGAGACCAGCGAGTGTGCGTCCGAACCACGACGCAAACTTGAAACCGTGAGCCGCGCCGAGTGCGATCGAGATCTGCGGGTAACCGGGCAGTCGGTCGAGCACGAAGTCGCGATCCGACGTCAGCGTGTAGAGACACGTCACACTTCGCGGCGCGCCGAAGTCGTTGCCTAGCAACCGTTGCATGAACCGCTGCAACCGCTGCTCCATCTCCGCGACAGGCTCAGAAGTGCGCAGATCGGGGTCGACCTCGCGGCCGCCGCAATCTTCGGAAGCTTTCACGGCCGTCATATCGCCGAATACGGGAAACCCGTAGAAGCTGGGGTCGTCCATCCAGATCCACACGGGGAAGCGTCCGACGCCGAGATCGCGCAGATCGGGCCGCGGAAAGTAACTGACCTGCTCGAGTGTGACAGCGAGCGGTATCTCCATGTCGAGCTGTTGCAGCACGCGGCTCGTCCACGCATCGACCGCAACCACCACGCTCCCCACCCGGCAGACACCTTCGTCAGTGACGACGTCAACCTCGCCGCCAACTGGCCGAATCGCTCGCACCGGTGTACCGCCGTGCAGTGTTGCGCCGCGTGCAACAGCGAGTTGCTGCATCACCTGTGTGCCGTGGCCGGCCGGCACGATCCCTGACTGCGGCGAGTAGACAGCCATCACATCGTCGCTGATCAGTTCACCGGCGGCGAATGCCGGCCACCGCCGACGCACGTCTGCGCCATCAATCCACTCGTATGGCACACTCTCGGCCGACAAACTCGATGTGTACGTGCGGTGGTCTATCGCCGCACCGGGCGGAAACAAGTCGATGCCGCCCGTGATCGTGATCATGCGGTGTCTGCTCTCGGCTTCGACCGCGCGCCAAGCGTCGTACGCCTGAGCGCTCAAACGCACATACTCCGGAGTGTGATACGAGCGACGAATTATGCGCGAATGGTCATGCGAAGCGCCGCGCGCATGGCCGAGCTCGAACTGTTCGAAGCCGACAACGTCGACACCGCGACGAGCCAACCAATACGCGGCCGCGGAACCGAGACCACCCAAGCCGACCACTGCAACATCAGCGGTCTTCGCATGAGCCACGCATCCAACGCTAACCGGAAGCACCGCTAGCCTGCCTGGTCGTGCAGGTTTCAGAACAGCTTGTTTTCATCGAAGTCGAAGGCGGCGTGCGGTTGGCGACGACGCTGTACCTTCCTACGACCGAGGGGCCTTTCGCGACGTTGGTCGAGGCGCTCCCCTATCGCAAAGACGACATCACTGCTTCGTACGCGAATAGTTACCTGCGGTTTGCAGAAGAAGGCGAATACGCGGTGTTGCGCGTCGACCTACGCGGCACCGGTTCCTCGGGCGGTGTCGCTGAGGACGAGTACCCCGACATCGAGCGGCGCGATCTGCGCACCGTCATCGAATGGATCGCTGCGCAGCCGTGGAGCACTGGCAAGGTCGGCATGTTCGGCACCTCGTATTCGGGGTTCAATTCGCTGCACATGGCGATGGAAGGCATCCCGCAACTCGGTGCCGTTGTGGCGATGTACGCCACCGACGACCGTTACTCCGACGACGTGCACTACTGCGGCGGCGTTCTGCGCGCGCTCGACCTGATCGACTATCCGCTGTACATGATCGCGATGAACGCGTTGCCGCCCACGCCCGAGCTTTGGGGTCAGGGCTGGGAGAAGGAATGGAAGCGCCGCATCGAGAGCAACGAGCCGTGGTTGCTCGAATGGTTACGCCATCCACGACCCGACGACATGTGGCGACGCGGCTCGGTGCGCCTCGGTCCGACCAACGAGGGCTACCGCCGCATGAGGTGTCCGGTCTTGCTGATCTCCGGCTGGGCCGACGGCTATCGCAACAACACGTTTCGCACGATTGAAGAAATGCCTGGTTGGCATCTCATCGCCGGGCCGTGGAGCCATAAAGATCCGTCGACGGCGCGGCCAGGTCCGAACATCGACAGCGACCTCGAGATCATGCGCTTCTTCGATCATCATCTGCGCGGCGGGCCACGGGCTACGGCGCGGCGCGGACAGATCTTCATGCGTCGACCAACGCCACCCGCGCCCGACCTCGCACTACACGACGGACAATGGATCGAGATCGACACATGGCCGGCCGTCCAGGTGAAAGAAGACCCGCGCCGCACACGCGCCGACGACGAGGAAATCGACGAGACCGATGTGCCCGGCGACGTCGGGATCATGGCGTGGAACTCGTGCGCCGGTGGGCTGCCGTGGGGACAACCACTCGACCAACGACCCGACAATGCGCGCAGCATCACCTACGACTGGCTGCACAAGGACGAGATGCTGTTGCTCGGCAACTGCGAGGTCACGTTGCAGGCACGATCGTCGGCACCAGTGGGTCACATCTCGGTGAAGCTGTGTGACATTGCGCCCGACGGTGCCAGCACGCTGATCACGCGCGGCATGCTCGATCTCGCGCAACGTGGCGTGTGGCCGAGCGATCCGTTCGGTGTCGTCGGTGCCAGCGGTCAGCCGATCGTGCCCGGCGAGTGGATGGATCTCAAGCTGCAGTTCGAGGCGACGACGTGGACGTTGCTGCCTGGCCACCGCATTCGCCTGGCGATCGCGGGCACCGACTGGCCGAACTGCTGGCCACCATCACAACCGTTCACGCTCGGAGTTCGGCGCAAGTCGGTGCGCCTGGTGATGTGGACGGCGAAATCACTTCCGCCGGCTCGCGACGTTTTCGAGCCGGGCCCCGGTCCGAGCGATAGCGATGCCGACGGTGTCGAGTGGCGTTACGAGCACGATGTGCTGCAGCGCGAGACGCGCGTGCACAGCCGCTACGGCGGCGACTATGAGGGAACGAACGGTACGAAAGTCAGCGACGTGTACGAGGGTTCACTCGGTGTCAGCACGGTCGACCTGTCGAACGCGTGGGCCAAAGGCCGGACGCGCTACCAACTGACGTTCCCGGAAGCCGGCGACTGCACAACGGAAGCGACGCTGAATGTTCGCAGCGATAGCGAATGGTTCCACGTCGATATCGACCTGCGAGCCGAACACAACGGCGAATTGGTTGGCGAACGGCGCTGGACGGAACGCTTTCCGCGATAGCCACTAGCCCTCAGCGCAGGACTCTGGCAAAGTTGCCTCGTGGACCCTGCACTGGTGCAACGGTTGGTCACGTTCCATACCTATTTCTGGGGATTTCTGATCCTCGATCGCCAGGACTTCTTCGGCGATCCGCCATCGGTCAATGAGACGTTCGTGATGGCTCTCGTGCTCGGGGTCGCCGTGGTGCTGCTGTCACCGCTTGTCGCCAAGCTGCTGCCGCGGCGAATGTCAGGCCGAGGTCGTTACTGACCCGCCGTTGCAGATATGGCGACCGCGTGACACGCCACGCGGTGATCGCCGACCTCCGGTTCTAGTTCAAGGTCGACGCCGCGACAACGGTCGCCGAACCCGAGGCGGTCGGCTTCTCCGGATGCGACCACGGGGCAGCGCGGATGGAATCGACAGCCGCTCGGCACACGTGACGGATCCGGTGTCTCGCCAGTCAGGATCTGTTGTTCCAAGCCCGCGACCTCGGGCACGACGCTGAGCAGTGCCCTCGTGTACGGGTGCTTCGGAGCGCCAAGCACTTCCTCAGTCGGCCCGACCTCCACGATGCGACCGAGGTACATGACCGCGACGCGGTCGGCGATGTTCCACGCCAACCCGAGGTCGTGTGTGACGGCGATGATGGAAACTCCGTGCGAGTCGACGAACGACCGCATGAGCGCCAGGATCTCGCCACGGATCGATGCATCGAGGCTTGCGACCGGTTCATCGGCGAGCAGCAGTGCCGGTTGCAACGCCATCGCTGCCGCGATCAAAACGCGTTGGCGTTGACCGCCGGACAGTTCGTGCGGGAATCGGCGTAGGTAACGCTCGGCCGGCCGCAGGCCAGCGCTGCTCAGCGCCCCGGCGACCAACGTCGGCTCATGACCCTTGACCTTGTGGATGCGCAGACCCTCAGCGACGGCTTCGTAGATCGAGTGGCGTGGGTTGAGTGCGCCAGTCGGATCTTGGAAGATCATTTGCACGCGACGACGCAGCGACCGTAAGCCACGACGACCACCGACCTCTTGACCGAGAACCGTAATCGATCCATGCGCGAGCGGCTCCAGTCCGATGATCGAGCGAATCAGTGTTGTCTTGCCGCACCCCGACTCACCGACGAGCGCCACCACTTCACTGCGACCGACTTCTAGCGAGACGGTGTCGACCGCACGCACACGGCCACCATTGAACTGCACCTGCACATTGGTCAGCTCGACAACATTGCCGTTAGGAGAAGGGTCAGACACGCGCCACCCCCACATGGACGCAAGCCGCGCGCCGATCGGCCAAGCCTTTTACAGAAACGGCATCGCGTAGCGCGACGTCGAGCGTGGTGCACTCGGGTATGGCCACGTCGCAACGAATTTGGAACGGACAGCCCGACGGCAGCGCCGACGGATCGGGAGGATCGCCCGCCAAACCCCGCGGGTTCATCCGCGACGCGGGATCGCCGATCGTCGGAAACGACGCGGCCAACGCGCGCGTGTACGGATGATCCGGCCTTTCGAACACCGCCTTACTGGGACCCTGCTCGACGATGCGACCCGCATACATAACAGCCAACTTCTCGCATGTGTGCGTCAGCACGGACAGGTCGTGGGTGATGAACAGCAACGACAGCCCACGATCGCGCTGCAATTCCTCCAGCAGCGCGAGAACCTGAGCCTGCACCATCACATCGAGCGCCGTCGTCGGCTCGTCGGCGATCAGCAGCTTCGGTTCGCATGCCAACGCGAGCGCAATCAGAACCCGCTGGCGCTGACCGCCGGACAGTTGGTGCGGGTAGTGCTGAGCGCGCGCCGCGGGCAGCCCGACACGTTCGAGCAACTCGACTGCTCGCGTCTCTGCGCGTTCGCCAGCATGCAGGCGAATTGCCTCCTCGATCTGCTGACCAACTCGGCGGACCGGGTTGAGCGAATGCAGCGCCCCCTGGAACACGATCGCCGCACTCGTCCACCGCACAGCCCGCAGTCGGCCGGGTCTCATCGCATATACGTCTTCGCCGTCCAACAGAACTTCGCCGGTGACCTTGGTACCTTTCGGCAGAAGTCGCAGCACGGCCGCCGCGATCGTGCTCTTGCCGCATCCCGATTCGCCAGCGAGGCCAACCGTCTCGCCGATTTCGAGTGTGAGGTTCACGCCGCGCACGGCCGGAACATCGCCGCCCTCAGTGCGATAGGTGACGTTCAGGTCGCGTAACTCGAGCACGCTCATCGTTTACGCAGCCGTGGGTCGAGGACTTCTTCCAGAGCGCGCCCGAAAATGGTGAATGCCAGCACGACCAGCATGATCGCAACACCCGGCGGCAGGTAGTACCACCAGTGCCCAGACGTCACCGCACTGGACTGCTGTGCCTGATCAAGCATGCCACCCCACGAGATTTCGGTCGGGTCGCCGAGCCCGAGAAACGACAACGTCGTTTCGGTGAGGATGCTGATCGGAACCGCCAGCGTTGCGCTGGCGAGAATCAGCGGCGTCACATTGGGAAGAATGTGGCGACCGACAATGTGAAGTCGACCGGCGCCCAGCGCGCGTGCGCGATCGACGTACAACCGTTCACGCACGGACAGCACTTGCGACCGAATGAGACGAGCCGAACTCGGCCACGATGTGATTCCGATGACCATCACGATCGTCCACAAACTGCGCTCAAGTACGGCCGCGAGCACGATCGCCGTCGGTAGGAACGGAATGACCAGGAACCAATCAGTGATGCGCATCAGCACCGAGTCGATCCAGCCGCCGAAGAATCCCGCCGTCAGGCCAATCAAAACGCCGATCACGATCGTCAGCACCGTCGCCGCAAAGCCGACGAACAGACTGACGCGAGCTCCCCACATCAACTGCAGTGCCACACTTCGCCCATACCGATCGGTACCCAGCAGATAGTCACCATCGGGAGGGTGATTGGTCGGGTTGTCGCCGGTGTTGATCGCGTTGAAGTCGGCCCTGTCGGTGATCCAGGGCGTGATGATGGCCAAGATCACGAAACCGATCAGCAGCACGAGTGACGCCATCGCGAGGCGATCCTTGCGAATGCGACGCAAGACCCCCGCGGTTGATGCCCGCCGTCGCGCCCAACGGATGCTGCGCGGCGACGCAACAACAGGAGTGTCGAGATCAGTCATCGTCCTAAAACCCGCGGGTCGAGTTTGCCGTACAGCAGGTCGGCGACGAGGTTGGCAAGAATGACACCGGCACTGATCAAAAGGAACAGACCTTGCAACATCGGCAGGTCGGGTCCACGCACGGCGAGGTACGTCGCCTGACCGATCCCCGGCCACGAAAAGATCGACTCGACAGCGATCGCACCACCGAAGATGAAACCGAAGTTGATCGCAGAGAGACTGACGACCGGGAGGCGAGCATTCGGCACGGCATGGCGCCGACGCACTTCGTCTTCACGCATGCCTTTCGCACGCGCCAACTGCAGGTAATCCTCATTGAGCGTTTCGATCATCGCCGAGCGGGCGACGATCATGTATTCCCCTACATAAGCAATCCCGAGGACCAACGCGGGCAACATCATGTGGTGCAATTCATCGAGCCACTTACTCAGGCCGCTCGCGTGACTGCCCGGGTCCTCTAGACCACCAACCGGGAACCAGCCGAGCTTCGCGGAGAAAAACCCAAGGAACACCATGCCGATCCAGAACTCGGGCATCGAATACGTGAGCATCGAAAACGAGGTCGCCGTTGTGTCGAAGGCACTTCCGCGCCGCCATCCGGCTCGATAGCCGAGCGTGATACCGATCATCGCTAACAACGTGCTGGTTCCGACCAGCAATACGGTCGGCCAGAGCGCTTCGCCGATCACCGTTGCCACCGGTCGGGAGCCCTTCAGCGAATAGCCGAGGTCGCCGTGCAGCAGCTGGCGTACATAGGCGACGAACTGATCCCACTTCGATCCGTCGAGGTTGAACTTACGGCGCAGTTCCTCGAGCTTTTCCGGCTTCAGATTTCGGCCTCGGAACATCGAGTTGACCGGATCGCGATTGACGATTCGAAATAGGAAGAAGTTGAAGACAACGACAAACGCGAGCGTGCTGAGCGCGCCGACAACTTTTCGAATGACGAATCCCGCTCGCACCGGCGGCGATCACTCCTTCTCGTCGCGCCGCGACCTCGAACGCATGATGAAGTATCCGATCGCTCCGACAACGACCACGCCACCGGCGATCAACAAGATCAGCATTCCAGTGGACATGTCGTCATCCTCGCCACCTGAACCGGCGCCGATCGGGCGCAGGTTGAAGTACGTCGGCGAGGTGTTGCTGAACAGCACCGGTCCGACACCAGCCGGTTGCCGCAGCCAGCCTTCGAAGCGATCGGTGCGATAGGCCTGCGTATCGGCGTCGTGATAGAGCACGACGTAGGTCGCTTCATTGTGGAACAGCGTGATCATCTGATGCACGAGGTCGACACGCCGCGCGTGATCGAGTTCTTGGTTCTGCTCGACGTACAGCGCGTCGTACTCGTCGCTGCACCAATTGGCGTCGTTATACAGCGGACTCTCGACGTCGGTGGTCACTTGGTCGCACGTGAAGTAGCTGAGCAACGGGTCGGGGTCGACGAAGGGGGTCCATCCCCACACGAAGATGTCGTACTCGCCGGCGGCGATGACGTCTGTCAGTTGCGTGTCGTCGTACACCGAGACCTCTGTGGAAATACCGACTTCCGCGAGCCACCCGGTGACCAACTCGCGAATGCCGGCGGACTGCGAACTCTCCGACCGCTCGGCATAGCGGAAGATGAGCTTTTGGCCGCCGCCGGGCATTTCGCGCACACCATCACCGTCGGTGTCGAGGTACCCGCCATCGTCGAGCAGCTGATTCGCCGCCGCTGGGTCGTAGTTCAACTGTTGATCCTCAGGAATCTCCGGATTCCATTCGGTGTTCGCCGACACTCCGAGCGTGTCGCGCTGCGTGCCGATGCTCAATGCAACGCGTTCGAACAGTTCGTCGCGGTTGATGGCATGAGCGACGGCATGACGCACGTTGAGATCGAGCAAGGCCGGATGGCCGTCGCCGAGCCCGCCCTGCATACCGTTCATTGCCAGTTCGGTGAATCCGCCCTGTTCGCCGGCGATAGTCACAATGTCGTCGCGGCCCTGCATTTCAACGAACAGGTCGGCAGGCACGTCGTGTGCAGCGTCGATCTCGCCATTCTCCAACGCGGCCACCATCGCACCGCCTTCGGTGTAGAGACGGAACACGACTTGGTCGATTGCTGGACGACCCTTCCAGTAGTTCGGATTGGCCACCATGGTCCACTCCTGACCCGGCTTCCACTCCTGCAGCGTGAAGGGTCCGGAGCCGACACCGTCGAGCGCTTCGTACGTGGTGATGTCGCCTGCCGCTGGCCCTTCCCAGATGTGCTTGGGCAAGATGTACACGTCCATGATCGGGAGTTTCGGGTCGGGAACCGACGTCGTAATCTCGACGGTTCTGTCATCGAGCGCAGTCGCAGTCAGATTCGCAGTTGTCGCCGAGTGGTTTATCCACTCCTGATCGCGTGAAGTGTTGATGGTCCACGCCACGTCCTCCGCGGTCAACGGTTCGCCGTCACTCCACTTCAGGCCGTCGCGCCGGGTGTAGGTGTAGGTCAGTCCGTCCTCGCTCGCAGTCCACTCTTCGGCGAGACCGGGGATCGTCGCGAAGTCGTCGGCTGCCTTATCGGTCAGCGTTGCGTATTGCAGGTTCCATAGCTCGTAACTGGAGACGAGGTACCCCGCAGTGACGTTCGGGCTATCGAGGTCTTGCTGCAGACCAACGGTCAGCGTCACCGTCGACCCAGGCGCCTCGGCACCACTTGCCGTTGCACTACCGGTAACTTGCACCGTGCCGATCAGCGCACCTAGTGCAGCGACCGCGATTGCGATTCCCCACGAACGACCCTTCATGTGTTGCCTCCCGAATCAGGCGCATTCCTGCACCACCGTTCCGGCAATGTTGGCACAAGTTACGTCCGAGGGTTACCTGCAGTCCGAGGGCTACGTGCCCGAATCCGGGCACATAGCCCTCGAACTACCGCGACGGGCGCGACGCCGGTATGGTCGCTACCGCGGCTTCCCCCGACAGTTGTCGATCGGAAGGCACGCGCATGGCCCACTTTTCTGCGAAAACGCTCGCGACTTTGCAGCGTCAACTCGGTCTCATCACTTCGCGGCAACTCACTGCTGATGGAATCGGGCGCTCAACGCGTCAACGGCTGGTCAAAGACAAGGTGCTCGAGCAGCAGTTCAGGTGTGTATACCGGGTCGCAGGGCAACGACCGACGTTTGAGCAGCGCTTGCTCGCGCTGAGCCTCGCACATCCGACGGGCTTCATTACCGGGCCGACTGCTGGGAGCTACCTCGGACTACGACGAATGCCACGTGAGTCCAAGATTCATCTCTGCCTGCCCCACCCGATTCGAATCGATGAACCGGACGGTGTGTTGCTGAGACAATCAACTCGAATCAACAGATTCGACGTGCGAGTGCTCGAAAATGGCATGCGCGTGGCAAGTTGGCCGCGGCTCTTGTTCGACCTCGCAGCCGATCTGACGATGACGAATTTGACGTCAGTCATCGATCAAGCCTTGAAGGACGGGCATTGCTTGCCGGAGGAACTCAGCCTGATTGGGGATCGCTTGTGCCATCCCAATCGTCGCGGGTCTGAGCTCTACGCTCGGACATTAGTGGAGCGCGGTGATCGCAAGCCGGTCGAATCGCATCCCGAGTTGATCGTTTTGAACGGACTTCTCGCACGCGGCGTTCCCGTCGAGCCACAAGACGCACTCCGATTATCGAACGGCAAGAATATTCGAATCGATCTGGCCGTGCCCGCTGTTCGCTGGGCGGTAGAGGTGGATGTGCATCCCGAGCACACGCGGCCGTCAGGAATTGTGAACGACAAGCAGCGGGATCGCCAGCTACACCTTATGGACTGGCAGGTCGAACGCGTCACAGACGACGACCTGAGCGATCCTCCTGCACTGTTCCACGAGCTGGCGACGCTGTATCACCGTCGAGCGGCGTCGCTCGCGGACTGATCCGAGGGCTAAGTGCCCGGATTCGGGCACTTAGCCCTCGCACTGCAGGTAACCCTCGGACCGCTACGGCATCAGGTACCAGTCGAGAAAGCGTTCCATTCGCTTGTGGAAATGAAGAAACGGCTCGGGACGCAACAATCCGTGACCTTCAGTTGGGTAGGTGACGTATTCGAATTGCTTGCCCTCTCGACGCAACGCTTCCACCAACTCCTTGGACTGATTCGGATGTACCCGAACATCGAGTTCCCCGTGCGCAATCAATAACGGAACCTTCAGGTGTGCAATGCGGTGGATTGGGGAACCGGCGTCGTACTCCGCACGCGCACCGCGTGGATGGCCCATCATGCGCTCAAGGTCAAGTCGGCCGACGAGGTCGCCCTGCGCCCACGACGTGAGAATGTCGCAATCGCCGTACTTCGTGATCGCGCACTTGAATCGATGACCCGGATCGTCGACAACCGAATGCAACGCCATATAACTGCCGTAGCTGGCACCAAAGATCGCGACACGCGATGGGTCGATCCAGTCCAGGCTTGCGAGATGATCGTAGGCCGCGAGGCAATCGTGCGTGTCGGCCACTCCCCAGACGCCATGGTTGGCGCGCTCGAACTCCAGGCCGTACGACGTGCTGCCACGAAAGTTGATGGCGAACCACGCAAACCCCTTGTCGAGGAAGTACTGCGCCACGCCATCCCATTCGTCACCGGTCATCGAGGTCGGCCCACCGTGTGGATATACAACAGCCGGGCACGTCCGCTCGGTGGTTGCACCGCTCGGTCGATAAAGCCAACCGTGCACCTCCAAACCGTCGAGCGACGGGTACGTGATGTGTTCCGGCACAACGTGTGGAGCCGAGAGCACCTGCGCCGGCGTCGGGGCGAATAGATCGCGCACCGAGCCATCGCTGCCGACAACGCGCAGGCACGGCGCCGTGGTGAACGACTCGTAGACCGCGGCCACTCCACCGTCGGCTAGCAATCGCGGAGACGACCAAGTGCCACCCTCCGCCAGCACGGTGACATCGCCAGTACGCACGTCGACCCGCACAAGGTCGCTCACTCCGTGGCGGCAGCGGGTCGCGATCAACGACGCACCGTCGGCGGCAAAGGCAAGATCACTGAAGTCGGCACCGGCGGTGGTGAGCTGACGCGCCGCGCTGCCATCGGCAACATCGACCAGGAACACCTCGTACCACCCCGGCCATTCGCACGCGAGCGCAAGTTGCAAGCCGTCGGGCGACCAGGTCGGACTGCGCACCGCGAACCCGGGATTGTGAACCATCGAACGCGTCTGACCTGCGAGGTCCGCGAGGTGGAGACTGACGCAGTTGAGGTCGTCGTGGTGGAACACCGTGTACGCAATTCGTGAACGATCGGGCGACACGACCGCCGCCACATAGTCGGCGCCTGCATGCGCGAGTGGGCGAGGCCATGCGTCGGCCACATCGACAACCGAAAGCACCGTGCGCTCTTCGCGGTCGATACCGACGATCAGCCGCGCATCATCGAGCCACACCGGGCTGGAACCCGCACACACTTCGGTCGCAACGCCACCGGTCGCGGCAGCAATGCAGACCTTGCCGCCCTGCGTGTAGGCGAGGCGCGTGCCGTCGGGCGACCACTTCGCGTTGCCGTCGTCCCAATACGCGGCCCGCGGTCGACCAGCAGTGACTTTGCGGGGTTGCCCACCGGCGACGGGAATTGTCCAAACATCCGACGTGTCGCGGTCGAGCATGAACGCCAGCGTCGTGCCATCGGGCGACAGCTCAATCTGGCGCGGCCGCTCGGTCGCCACAATCGCCTCCAGTCGCCAATGTGGCGGAGGTTTGACGTCGGGGCGACCGGGGTTCGGAATGCCACCCGATTCATCGGTTCCAACCCACCACTCACTTGCCATGTGTTTCCTCGAATCCATGCAATACCTCGCACACCAGAGTGGCGAACGTTGCCATGTCGTAACCACCCTCCTGAACGAACACCGTCGGCATGCGTAGCTCGCCCAACATTCTGCCCGCGTCGCGAAACCCGGCGGCAGTGATCAGCAACGGGCTGTTTGGGTCGTCGACAGCCGCATCAACGCCGAGCGATACGACCAATGCCGCGCTTGCGTGGGCGCGCACCGCGTCGCAGATCTTTGTCAGCGCGGCCAACCATTGGTCATCGCCGGTACCGGCAGGTACCGGAACATTCAGTGTCGCGCCGCGTCCGGGGCCGTCGCCGACTTCGTCGCTATATCCGACAAAGTGCGGATACCACCCAGCTGCTGGATCGATGTGAACACTGCCGTACAACACGTCGCCGCGGTTCCAGAAGATCTCCTGCGTGCCGTTTCCCTGATGCGCATCGATGTCGACGATTGCCACTTGCGATACGCCGCGTTCGCGGAGCTGTTGCGCTGCCGCGGCCGCATTGTTGAAGTAGCACGCGCCGCCGAAGTAGGCAGGCCCGGCGTGGTGGCCCGGAGGTCGTACCGCGGCGTACGCGGCTGGAACGCCATCGGCCACCAACTGTGCGGCGTGCACCGCTGTGTGCACGGCCGCACACGCGGCATCGAACGTTCCGTCACCCAACAATGTCAAAGTGTCGGTCGCATACAACCCGATCTCGGCACGGATGGTGACTGGCGGACGCTCGCGACGAGCGCGCGCAGTGAAGCCTGTCGAAGCGAAGACGTAGGGCACAACCAGTGGTTGGCCGGGATCATCGGCGTGGCCTGCGGCCACCCACTCGGGATACGCGCGACGTAGGCAGTCGACGAAGCGTTCGTCGTGAACTGCCAACACGGGAGCCAACCCCAAATCTGGCGTATCAACGATCGGTGACCCGGCGGCCGCGAGGTGCGCGCGCAATGCATCACCGCGCTCGGGTTCCTCGTCGCCCGGTAGATGAATTCCGAGCCAATAGCCGCCGTCGGTTGCGTGTCCACGATGACGCTCGCTCCATATCGTCGGCATCGCGACGGATGGGATTGCCGGACTATTCATTCCGGCGACTCTAGATTGCTGTGCATGAGTTCATCGCCCCGACCGCCACAACCCCGCAAACGAGCTCGCGAACTTGGACTGACGTTTGGCAACGGATCGACAGGACCCAACAATGCGATCACCGACGTACCTGGTGTGCGTGTCGGGCATGTGACCGTGTGGCACGGAGAAGGCAACGAACCAATCGCACGCACCGGCGTCACCGCGATCGTGCTCGACGATCCGGGTGCGCTGTTTGCGCGGCCGATGGCTGCGGCACCGGCGGTTCTGAACGGTGCCGGCGAGTTGACCGGCGCAATGGAGATGGCCGAGTGGGGGGTGATCGAGACACCGATCATGCTCACCGGCACATCGTCCGTCGGTCGGGTCGCCGACGGAGTGGTCGACGAGTTGTACGCCGCCGGTGCCGTCGAGGTGGTGATTCCGGTCGTCGGTGAATGCGACGACTCGCACCTCGACGAGTACCGCCGTCGATGGGTGACGGCCGCGCATGCACGCGAAGCGATCGCCGCAGCAACTACTGGTCCGGTGCGAGAGGGCGCAATCGGAGCGGGCGCGGGGATGGTCACGATGGGATTCAAGGCCGGCATTGGCACGGCGTCGCGAGTTCTCGAATTCGGAACAGTTGGTGTTCTGTTGTTGTGCAACTTCGGTAGCCGCGAGGATCTCCGCATCGGTGGCGTGCACGTTGGACCGCATCTCGATGACCCAATCGGTGAGACAGCACCACCCGGTGGCAGTTGTCTCGGCATCGTGTGCACCGACATTCCGCTCGACGCCCGCCAACTGCGCCGCGTCGCGACACGAGTCGGCCTCGGACTAGCAAGGTGCGGCGCCGTCGCGCATCACGGTAGCG
>JANWKM010000124.1 GCA_025451395.1 Ilumatobacteraceae bacterium | reverse complement strand
GGCAAATTCGTACGGTGATCACACCTCGATTGCCACAGGGGCGATCGATCTCAACCAAGGAGCGTCAGTCATGGCAAAGACATCGAAGGCAACCACACCCATCAAGATGGATATCGAACTCGCCGAGGATCGCTCGGTCGATGTCGACGGTTACACCATCGAGTTCGTCACCATCAAGCAGGACCACGATCTCGCACCAATGCTGGCGAGCCTGCCAGGCGGGTTGTGTCATTGCCCGCACTGGGGTGTGCTGACCAAGGGTCGCATGACGGTCACCTACCCCGATCGGGTTGAAGTGATCGAGGCCGGCGATGCGTTCTACATGCCACCCGGGCACACACCGGCAGCAACTGCGGGCTCCGAATTCGTGCTGTTCAGCCCAGCTGATCTACTCGCGGAGACCGAAGCGGCGATCATGAAAGCAATGCAGAGCTCAGCTCACTGATCCGCCGATTACACGGGCGGCAAGGCTGCTGCGTCAGCCTGATCCTGAAGGCGACCGGTAGCGAGCTTGTTAGTACGGAGGTCGTCGACAGAGATAAATGGGACAGATTGGCCACCGACGTCAACCATCACGCGGTGCTCAAATGCCCGCTCGAAAATCAGTCCAGTGGCAAACGTCAGGATGTCGATGCGCTGCGGCTCGCGGCCAAGTTGGACGACGTTGTCTGACGCCTGGAAATCCGTGGGTGTGAGGCCGAGCTCACCGAACCCGAATTCCTCCAACGCGTCAACGACGCGTTGGGAGTTCGCGGGATCGGTCCACACCCAAACGTCAAGGTCCTTGGTGTATCGGGGATGCCCGTGAGCGGCGAGCGCGTAGCCGCCGACGATTAGGAAGCGGACGTCATGCGCGGCGAACGATCGTAGAAACTCTTGGAAGTCGGGGTTCAGTTCCATGGGACCACCCGTGATGCTCGCGTCTGAGTTTTTCGACCGCGTCGATACGTTCCTCAATCGGTCGCGTCAGCCAGTACCTCCACGGCTCATCCGGATCACTGAGTCTCCGTTTGGTCACGACGCGTTCGATCGAGGCCATGCGCCCAGTCTACCGAGGCCTTGGCGTTGCAACAGTGAGATCAGACGTCATAGCGATAGACGTTCGTGTCGCGGGGTTTGAAGCCGAGGCGCTGGTACAAGCGGTTCGCGGCTTCGCGCGATGGGCGCGAGGTCAGGTCGACGGTCGCGGCACCCTTGCCGCGCGCAACCTCGATCGCGTAACGGTTGAGTTGCTCGCCGACGCCGTGCCCGCGGGCTGCACCGTCGACGACTACGTCCTCGATCCAGGCGCGCACGCCGGTAGGGATTCGGAACGTGACCAGCGTCAGCGTGCCAACGACCGCGCCGTCGAGTCGCGCGACCAGCACATCGCATGCGGGTGACGCGATCATCTCGGCCAACTCAGCCTTCGATGGCGGAGACGAACGCTGCGACAACTGCGGAATCAATCGGCCGAACGCCGCTACCAACTCGTCGGTCGATTCGCCGGCGATTTCGATCGTGACGCTCACATCTCGCAGGCTACGCACCCGCTGATACCGTGCCGGGTCATGATCCTGGCATCGCTGGATGGAATCAGCGTTGACGATTTCGCCGATCACACCGGCTGGCATGCGAAACCGCAAGGCCTGTGCCAAGGCGAGTTGTGTGTGCCAGCGCCGGGCAGTTTGCGCGCCGACGGCACAGTCGATGTCGCCGCCGCCGCTGCCAGGCTTGGCATGCCACTGGTTGACAGCAGCGAACACGGCGTATGGGCGTTGGGCCCGGCGACGCTGAACGGCAAAGCACTGTCCAGCGCGGAAGCGGCCGATCCCGAATTCCTCACACGCGACGGCGACTCGTTTCGGCTGTCGTCGCTGCGCGGTCGCAAGGTCCTGCTCGTCGCGTGGGCCAGTTATTGAGGCTGCCGCACCAGCCTGCCCGGGTGGCAGGCACTGCACGAGGAACTCGCTCCACTCGGGCTGACCGTCGTCACCGTCGCGCTCGACATCGAACCGACGCACAGCTATCGCTGGATCGACGCGGCCCGACCAACGAATCCTCGACTCACGCATCCGCATCTGATCGACACGCGCCACATCGCCGACGAGCTGTTCGGGTTCATCAACATCCCGATGGCTGTATGGATCGACGAGAGCGGCACCATCGTTCGCGCTGCAGAGAGCGCATCGATCGAGCGGAGCTCGTTGCGCGACATCGAGATTCCCGAGGGTCTGCCTGAGCGATTCACCCGCCTGCTCATCGAGGTGAAGAACATTCCCGACTTCAGCCACGACTACCGCGCAGCAATCATCGACTGGGCACAACGCGGCGCAGAGTCGCAATTCGCACTCACACCCGACCAGGTGATCGCGCGTTCGCAACCTCGCGGCGTCGACGAAGCCAAAGCCGCGGCGTGCTTCGAACTCGGTGAGTACTTGCGCCGAACAGTCGACGAAGCCGCAGCCGTGCCGTGGTGGCGAGAAGCTCATCGTCTGTACCCGGCCAACTGGACGTACAAGCGACAGGCGTGGACATTGGTGACGACCGCCGAGGGCGCGAGCGAGAACGATCTGCTGCAGGAACCCAACGATGTATACGAGGGAAGTTGGCTCGATGATGTGATCGCAAGCGGTGGCGGCGAGAACTATGTAGTGGTGCCGGACTTGTGACGGTTTCGTCTCCGACCATGGCGATAACCTGACGACCAATGGAGCACGTGCGCTGGCTGGCCAAACCGAAGTTGCGGCGCCCGATGCTGATCGCAGCTTTCACCGGCTGGAACGACGCAGGCGACGCGGCCAGCAACAGCGTTCGTCATCTGGTCGAGGCGTGGCACGCGCAACCGCTCGCCGAGATCGACCCTGAAGAGTTCACCGACTTTGCAACCGTGCGCCCGCACGTTCGGCTGACGCCGGAGCAGAAGCGCACGATCGTGTGGCCGACAGTCGGCTTTTGGAGCGCGAGTACGCCGGGCGGCGATGTGATTCTCGCGCTCGGCCCTGAACCTGCGCTGCGGTGGCGTCTGTTCACTGAGCAGTTAGTCGGCATCGCGCAGCGCTTCGAGGTCTCGATGGTGCTGACGCTCGGCGCGCTACTCGCCGACGTGCCGCACACGCGCCCGGTGCAGTTGATCGGCACCGCTACCGAGAACGACATCATCGAGCGATTCGACTTGCAGCGCAGCCGCTACGAAGGGCCGACCGGCATCGTCGGCGTGCTGCACGACAGTTGCAGCAAGGCCGACTTGTCGTCCGCCTCACTGTGGGCGGCCGTGCCCGCATACGCATCGCAGGTACCGTCGCCGAAGGCGTCGCTGGCTTTGGTGGAACGAGCATGCGAGATGCTCGGCACGCCCGGGCCGACTGCGCAGCTGCAGACCGAAGCGCAGGAATACGACGCCCGCGTCAGCACCTTCGTCGCTGACGACGGCGACCTGATGGGGTACGTAGCGCGCCTGGAATCCTTGGCCGATAGTGGCCAGCTCGTCGACGACGACTATTTCGCCGACGTCGGCGACGACGAGGACGAGGACGACGCCGTCGGCGGCGAAGCTGGCGAACCCAGCACCGAGGTTGTCGTCGCCGACGTCAACAGCGAGGAACTGATGGCAGAGGTCGAACGGTTCCTGCGCGACCAGCACTTGAACGGCGAGGGCAGCGCCTGACCTAGACCGGTCAGTGCGGGGCGCGCAGGTAAGCCTGACGCAGTCCTTCTCGAGCTCGGTACGCGAGCGCGGCGACTGCGTTCGGTGCAAGACCGAGTAGCGGCCCGATCTCTGCAACTGTGCGACCTTCGACCTCGGTGTGCCACAACACTCGTCGCCAACGCACTGGCAGCGCCGCGAACGCGACCGAGGCGAAGGCGTCGTCTTCACGATCGGATTCCAAGTCGAGCTGCGACATGTTGACTTCGTCAGCCATATCGTCACTCGGCGACTCGCGGTTGCAACGCAGCCTGTCGTAGAACACGTTGCGGACCGCTGCCACCAGGTACGGGCGAAACGACACATCAGGACCGCCGCCCGATTGGGAAGCACGCAACACGCGTGCGAATGCTTCCGAGATCACGTCGTCGGTGTCGGAACGGTTGTGCGTGAGCGCTTGCGCTGCGGCGCGTCCTGCCTGGTAGTGGCGGCGATACAACTCGGCGTAGGCGGCCGAGTCACCAGCGCGCGTGTTGTCGATCAGCTCTGCATCGTCTCGTTCTCGCATGGCGGTCGTCACGGTGGTAGCTCATCGCCAGGGTTGTGTACGGTCTTGAACGAATATGCGCATCTTGACGACGATGAGCGCGGCCGTCGCGGTCGCCGGTCTGCTTGCCGCGTGTAGTGACAGTTCAACGCCGGACTCGGCTGACGAGTCGATCGAGGCGACAACGACGACGGTGCGACCCGACGACGGAATGTTGCTCGTCGGGGCAATCCTGCCGCACACCGGAGTGGCTGCGGAGCTTGGGTTGTCGATGAGCGACGCGCTCTCGCTGGCCCTCGACGAGATCAACGACGCCGGTGGTATCGGCGGTTCAACAGTGCGACTGATCGAACGCGAGGAGGGCGACAACGAAGCCACGGCGTCGGTGGCAATGCTCGAACTCATTCAGCTCGGAGTCGACGTGATTATCGGCCCGACCTCGTCCACCAACACACTGGCCACCCTAGGTACAGCTGTTGATGCTGGTGTGTTGACGTGCAGTCCGACAGCTTCGGCGCTCGCGCTCGATTCGTTCCCCGACAACGGCCTGTTCATCCGCAGCAGTGCCAGCGACTCGCTGCAGGCAAAGGCGTTGGCTGCGCTCGTCGAATCGTCGGGCACCAGCAGCACAGTCGTCGTCTACGTCGACGACAACTACGGCCGTCCGTTCGCCGAAGCCACGCGCCAGGCAGTGCTCGCCGAAGGGACGCTCGTCACCGAAATGGTTGGTTTCACGGCCAGCGAAGACTCGGTGGCGGCCGCTGTTGAGAAAGTCGTCGACACGCAAGCCGACGTCGTAGTCGTGATCGCCGACGGCACCACCGGGCCAGCAATCATCGCCGCGATCGACGATGCCAGCAGAGTCACGACCACGTACCTCGTCAACGATGCCATACGTCGACCAGCAACCTCGGCACAACCATTCGGTCGCAGTCTCGGTGCACGCATCGAAGGTGTCTCGCCGCTCGCCTATCCAAGCTCTGACACGTTCATGGAGTCGTTGCGCAGTGTCAATCCGACGACCACTGCCCTCTTCGCGCAAAACGCCTACGACTGCATGAACGCCATCGCACTAGCCGCGCTAGTCGCCGACAGCGACAACCCTGCTGCGATCGCGCGACAGATCCCAACCGTCACCGATGCCGGCACGCCGTGCAACACTTTCACGACGTGCGCGGCGGTCTTTGACGCGGGACGCCAAATCGACTACGCCGGGCCGGGACTGGGACGCGACCTGACGATCGGTCCTGATGGCGAGGTGTTGAGCGCCATGTTCGAACGCTTCACGTTCGACGCCGACGGTCGCGACATCGGCAATGGATTCGTAACAGTCAGCGAGTAGCTCGCGGCTAGAACAGCGCGGCGAGCTCTTCGACCGAGACGACCATGCCGGTGTAGAACGGCCCGAACTCGGCGTACACGGCCGATGCTTGATCGAAACGCATCGTGTAAACGACGTCTTTCAGATCGTCGGGGTGCACACCGAACAGGGTGACTCCCCACTCGTAGTCGTCGAGACCTGTTGATGCGGTGATGTATTGCACGATTCGGCCCGCAAACCTGCGGCCGCTGACGCCGTGCTCGTGCATCAGCTCCTTGCGCTCCTCGAACGGCAGCGTGTACCAGTTGGCGTCGGCTGCGCGCTTCTTCGACATTGGATAGAAGCACCACGCGGGCATGTGCTGCGCGGTCGGTGGAATGGTCGGGTATAGCCGCGCATCCAGCATCTCCTGCGGCATGCCCTGCGCGTAGTCGCTGACCTCGGTGATGCTGACGTAGCTATCGACCACTTCCAGGCCGGCTTGCTGCAGACCGGTCTGCAACCGACGGAGCTCGCGCCAGTCTTCGTGCATCGCCATGAATGCGGCATCGCACTTGTGGCCGAGCACCGACACCGTGACCACTTGCACACCGGCACCCTGCGCCGACTTCACCGCCGCGACCACAGCTTCACCATCGGCGAGCGGCGTCGGTTTGCAGAACAGGTGCAGCACACCACGCCCGACGCTGGGGCTGATCGGTTCGCTCATGAGTTCAGGCTAGAGCCGCTCGGGGGCGTACACGTTCAGCCGATCGTTGCGCACGAACCCGGCCAATACCAGACCGGCGCGGCGCGCAGTGTGCACTGCCAACGCGGTCGGTGCGCTGACGGCAACAAGAGTGGAGAAGCCGGCGGCCCACGCTTTCTGCACCAACTCGAAACTGGCGCGACCACTGACGAACAGGCCGAGCCCCGACGCGGGAAGTTGCCCGTCGAGCAGCATGCGGCCGATCACCTTGTCGACTGCGTTGTGGCGACCGACATCTTCACGCGTGAGCAACACCTTGCCGTCGGCATCGAACGACGCTGCCGCGTGCACCGAACCGGTCACCTCGAACAACTCCTGTGTGCCGCGAACAGTGTCGGGGACGGACTGCAACACATCGAGCGGGATCGGCAACGATGCAGGCAGCAGTGACAAGCGATCGCACAGTTCGTCGATCGCATCGTTGCCACACAAGCCACAACTTGAAGTCGTATTGCCGAGCCGCGGGCGCGGCGCCGGTGCCAGTCCCCCGGTCTCGACGCTGACCACGTTGAACTCGCTACCCGCCGCCGAACCAGTCGCCGCGCAGTAGCGAACTCCCTTCACCGGCACCGTGTCTCCATGAACGCCAGCGAGCAGGCCCTCCGTGAAACAAAACCCGACCGCCAGCTCGAAGTCGTGGCCGGGCGTGCGCATCGTGGTGCTGACGGTGACGGCGTCGAGTTGCACCGTCATCGGCTCTTCGACGATCAGTTCGTCGGGCTTGCGGGAACGTTGGCCATCGTGCGCGTTGGTGACCAGGATGCTCTCGCTGCGGCTGCGGGCGGCCATGAATAGCGACGGTACCGCCACGGAATAGGGTTGCGCCATGGAGACTCAGAACAACGGGCGCATCCTGGCAGCAGAGTTGGTCGGCACGGCAGTGCTGATGCTCGGCGGCCCCGGTGTCGCCATCATCAGCGGCGGCGGAGTACTGACCATCGCCCTCGGTTTCGGCCTGTCGCTGTTGGTCATGGCCTACGTCATCGGGCCGATCAGCGGCTGCCACATCAACCCCGCCGTCACACTCGGCATGTTGCTCTCGCGCAAGATCAACGGCGGCCACGCCGTGTTCGCGTGGATCGGGCAACTCGCCGGCGGGATCGGCGGCGCGGCAATCATCTACGGCATCCAGAGCGGTAAGGACCTGCCCCGCGGGCAATTCGCCGCCAACCTGTGGTCCGGCGATTACTACGGTCTCGGTTCGACCATCGTCGTGGAGGTCATCCTCACCGCGCTCTTGGTGATGGTCGTGCTGTTCACGACGACTCGCAAGTTTGCACCCGGCATGGGTGGATTGGTCGCCGGCCTGACGCTGACATTGATCCACCTGATTTCGATTCCGGTCGACAACACCTCGGTGAATCCAGCGCGCAGCATCGGTACCGCATTGTTCGCCGACCCCGACTTCGAAGCGCTGCAACAGTTGTGGGCATTCATCGTGTTCCCGCTGATCGGTGCAATCGTCGGTGTCATCCTCTGGCTGATCCTCGACGACACTCGCCTCGAGGACACGATGCTCGCCGGGGTCCCGGGCGCGGCGGGCGTGCGCAACACGCTCGACAAAGTCGCCGACGAAATCGACTAGTCGCCTCACAACCAACCGCTCATGTCGCGTGCCTGAGCGAATCACAGCGCGGTCGGGCCGCGACACGAGCGGCTAGCTCTGAAGGATTGCGAGCAGGTCGGCGCGGGTGGCCGGACCGAGCGGTGGCTCGGGCGGACGATTGGCGCGGTCCTGCCACACAGCGAACACGCGGCCGTACACGTCGGCGTCCTTGACCATTGCGTCGGGCGCGCACAACAGATTGAACGTGCGGAAGAACGCGCGCAGCACGATCGCGTCGCGCCGCATCGCGGGCAGCAGGCCGTCGCGGAGCACGCTGCGGATGAAGGCGCGCGGTTCGTTCGGGTCGCCGTCGGGATCTTCGCCCGCCAGCAGCGCGGCAGCGACCCGGCGAGCCTCCTTGTCTTGATCGACGCTCGACTTGTACCAGGGCATGATCTCGGCGCGCAGCGCCGCGTCGTACGCAACCAGCAAGCCGACGGGATCATTGGCGTGCGCTGCAATCGCGTCGGCGAGCAAATGTGCGCTCCAAAATCCAGTGCAGCAACCGCGGCCATAGAGCGGATTCGTGCACAGCACCGCGTCGCCGACCGGCGCGACGCCAGTGGCGACGGGGATGCCGTCAACGACGTGCTGCCGCCAACGATTGATCAGCCCGGCCATCATGTACACCTCGTCGGTCAGCGCGACGGCGCGGCCATCGAGCCACTGTGCGGTCGCGACCAACTGCTGTGCGCAGGCATCGAAGATGGTCGGCTCCGTGACGAGCTTGCGTAACTCCTCGTCAGCGGTGGGGGTCGCGAGGGTGACGCTGAACGTACGGTTGTCGCCGACGAACACTCCGTACTTCAAGTAGCCAACGTCGCCGCCGATGGGACCGCTGCGTGGCGGCGGCGACTCACCATCGCGCAAGCGATAGAAGCGGCTCAGGTACACAATGCCGGTTTCATCTGAGTCCTCGGGAACGGGCGCGGCGCCGATCTCGGTCAGCCACTCGCTGAGTCCGCTGCGTCGACCTGTCGCGACGACGGTGAAGTCGGAAGCAACCTCGCTGCCGTCGGCGAGACGCACACCGGTGACATGCGGGATCGCGGAACCGCCGTCGGTGAGATGTTTGTTAACGGCAAGTCCATTGACGCCAAGCCCGGTGCGGAATGTGACCGCGCCTTCGGCGATCGCCGCGCGCCGCAGCACCCACTCGAATGTCGTGCGCCGGCAAGCCAGCATCACGAGGTCGGCGTCATCGGGCAACAGCTCGAAGTTGGTGATCGCCGGCGGAATGTCGTCGCCGAAACGCATCTCAGTTGCGCCCTCGCGCAACAGTTCGGCGTACACATCGGGGTAATCACGGCGCAGTGTGCCGACGAGTCGGGCGAGGAAGGCGTGACTGTGGCGCACTTGCGGCGCCCCGCGCCGATCCCAATCGAAGGCTTCATCGGCACTCGAAGGCATGGGCGTGTCGTCGCGCTCGATCACGGTCACCCGATGGCCGTGGCGGGCGAAGACAAGCGCCGATCCGAGGCCGGAAACTCCGCCACCCACCACCACAACATGCACGGAAAAGACCCTACGGCTCGCGCAGTACCGTCGCGCTGGGCACATCCCCGTGTCCTTGTGACATGAGAGGGGTGGTGCTCGTGATGGGCTCGTCGCGGTCACGTCCGGGTGTTCGTACTTTGTTGGTTGGCATCGTGGCATTGCTCGGTGCCGGTATCGGTTCGTTGTTGACCAACGCGGCCGGTTCGGATGGTTCGTCGTCGTTCGTACCGATGACGCCGTGTCGATTGATGGACACGCGCTCGACCTCACAGATCGGCCCGCGGGGAACACCGATCGGTGCCAACGAGTTGTACTCGACGTTGGTGTGGGGCTCGAACGGCCACTGCGTCATCCCCGCATCGGCAACCGCGGTCTCGCTGAACGTCACCTTCGTGAATCCAACGAGCGCCGGATACGTCGCGGTGTTCCCACCCGACAAACCGAACCCGGGCACATCGAACTTGAACTTCATCGCCGGTCAAGCACCCGCACCGAACGGCGTCACCTCACCGTTGTCGTTCGACGGCAAGATCGGTTTCTACAACGCAGCGGGCACCGTCAACCTGATCGCCGACATCGTCGGCTACTACGAACAAGCAGGCTCCGCGCCCGGTGGCATCGTCGCTGGCAACTGCTCGGCGATCTTGCGTTGGGACCTACCCGAATGCAAGAAGGCGACCTTTGCAGCCGGCGACTTCCCGCGTGGCGTGGCGTTCGACGGCACCAACCTTTGGGTCACCAATCAGACCGCAAACACCGTTTCGAAGATCAACCCAGTGACCGGAAGCAAGGTTGATTACCTGACCGCCCTCGGTCCCATCGGAGTGGTCTTCGACGGCACCAACATCTGGGTCACAAACAGCAGTCCGAACAGCGTTTCAAGGTTCAACCCGACAACTGGGGACAGAACTGACTTCCCAACCGGAGGCAATGGTGCGACTGGGATCGCGTTCGACGGCACTTACATTTGGGTCACCAACTTCAGCTCGGACAACGTGTCGAGACTCAACCCCGTGACCGGTGCTCCGGTCGGCGGCCCTTTTGCCACCGGTGACGGACCGTCTGCAATCGTCTACGACGGCACCATTATCTGGATCACCAACTTCAATGCGGACACGGTGTCGAGGCTCAACCCCGCCACCGGCGTCCCGGTCGGCGTGGCCCTCGGCACCGGCGACCAACCACTTGGGCTGGCCTATGACGGCACCAACATTTGGGTCGTCAACGCCGTCACCGACGACGTGTGGAGGATAAACCCGGTCAACGGCGCGCCCGTCGGAGTTCCCTTAGTGATTGGCGATGTGCCGCGCCAACTCGCGTTCGATGGCACCAACATCTGGGCCACAAACTCCGCGGACGACACCATTGTGAAGATCAACGCAGCGACCTTGGCAACGATGTACTACCCCGCTGGAAACAACCCATACGGGGTGGCGTTCGATGGCAGCAACATTTGGGTCGTCAACCGAGACGACGACAGCGTGTCGAAGTTCGTCCCCTGAGACGGGTTGCCGCATTAGCAGTCAAGGGCTTAGAGTGCTAGCAGTCTCATACCGCGAGTGATAGCTCGCGGGCGAAGCCCCAAACCGACCCTCATATGGAGGAAATTGCAATGCCGAAGCAGATCGCTTTCGACGAAGTCGCTCGCCGCTCGCTCGAGGCGGGCATGAACAAACTCGCCGACGCCGTGCGCGTCACCCTCGGGCCGAAGGGCCGCAACGTCGTGTTGGAG
>JANWKM010000123.1 GCA_025451395.1 Ilumatobacteraceae bacterium | reverse complement strand
GGAATTCCCAACGTGAGGATGTCCGTCTGCCCGTGCACCTCCATCAGTTGCTGGCGGTGCACGTGCTCAAGCGTGATCTTGTGTACGGCGTCGGGGTCGCCTGCCTGCACGCTGGTCATCTGATGTGGGCCCTCGAGGCCGTGGAAGATCTTGCGCGCGAGCTTGATCGGTGTGCGATTCAGCGACTTGGTCGTGCCGACGAACGTGGCGCGGTCCTTGGGCGTCCATTCCCACTCACGTTTGTTGATGAACTCGAATGGCGAGGGGAACATGTCGGTGTTCAGCGTCGTCTCGATCTGGAAGATCTTCGGTCCGTGATCGCGGAGTATCTTGCCGAGCCTCCACACGCTGGTATGCAGCGCGCTTGTGTGGCGGTGCCCCATCAGGCTCTTGGTGTTCTCCAAGGTCTCTGGATTGTGGTGGAAGCTGAGGCTGCGGTACGACGCAAGCCCGGTGGTGATGCTCTTCCAACCGCCGTCCATCGCGACGGAATTGATGTTCGCGTACACCAGTAGGTCGCTGTCGGCGGCGCGCTTGCTGATCTCGAGCACCTCACCCTCGTCGGTGGTGCCGATCACGGAGAGGTTGTCGTAGTCCTCGGCGTCGTGCTGGTAGAGCATTCCGCGGCTGTGGAACGCGTCGTAGATGCGATCGCCCAGCGCATGGCGCATCTCGTACTCGTGCATCCGCCGGTGCAGGCCGAGCGCGGCGATGATGTGCACGTCGTCGACGCCGGCGGTTGCCGCGATGTCGAGTACCGCCTCGATGACGCGCTGACGGACGTCGGGGCGGCGCATCTTGGGCAGCGGCAAGCTGACATCGTCGAACGCGATCGTTAGCTTCATGCCCGGGAACATCAGCGCCGGCAGAGGATCCTGATCGATCGGGTTCAACAGCGCATTGCGAATCGCGCCATCAATGTCGCTCAACGCCTCGAGCGGCTCTGGTGGGTAGATGACGCGGCTACGACCGGCGGGCAGCTTCTCGAGGCTGAAGTTCTCGCCGCGCCAGAACATGATGGGCGGCGTCGAACGATCGACCTCGAGTACGAAACCTGGACGGGGCATGGTTAGTTCCCTCTCATATCGAACGCGATCTTGACTGCACCGCGGCGGCCGGCCGCTGCCGCGTGTGCGATCGCGTCGGCGTAGTCGGTCAGGGCATATGTCGCCGAGAGCAGGCGAGCCAGATCGTGATGGCGGATGATGTCGATCGCCGTATGGAAGTCGGCGTGCGAATACGCATAGCAACCGCGGATCGCAACCTCGCGATGCCACAGCGACGTCAACTCCAGTGACACGTTGCTCGGCATGCCCACCAGTTGCACTTCGCCGCCGGGCGCCACGACGCGCAAGGCCTGCTGGATCGACTCGGTGCTGCCGACGCAGTCGATGACGTGTCGAGCACCCGACGTCAGCTGATCGCCAACCATCAGAGACTTGCTGGCGCTGCGAACCCACCGCGGCATTTCATCGCTGGTGCACACGACATCGGCGCCCAACTCCTTGGCCAGCCGCTTCTGTTCGGTATAACGCGCCGTGACGACGATCGGCGCGTGCCAGTCGTCGCCGCGGGTAGCGGTGATGGCAGCGAGCGTGAGCAGGCCGACCGCTCCGGCTCCGATGATCACCGTTTCGTCGCCGGTGTAACGGGCCGCCGCGTGCGCTGCGCACGCCGCTGGCTCGATGAGTACCGCAGCTTCGTCGCTCATGTCGACCGGTACGTCGATGAGTTGGCTCGGATGCGCGATCATCTCGTTGCTCCAACCTCCGCCCGTGTCGGCGCAGAACCCGCTCTGCAGTCCTGATTGCAGATGACCGAAGGCGACTCGCTCACATAGGTTGATGCGACCCGCGGCGCATGCGGGACATGGGGGATCGAAACCCCGCGTCGCGCACGACAGCACGGGCACCAGCACGACCCGACGACCGGCGCTGTCTTCTGCATTGATGACGTCAGCAACCACTTCATGGCCGGGAGTGAACGGGTAGCTGACCAGTGGATCGAAGTACGCCGACGCGGTGCCGTCGATCATCGCTAGGTCGCTACCGCAGATGCCGGCTAGTCGTGGGCGCAGGCGCACCCACTCCGGCGTCGGAAGCCGCAGCACCTGATCGGGCTCGACCGCCAACGGACCGACCGCCGCCCCGGCGCCCGGCATGATCGCTCCGGCGACGCGTGCCAGCGCGAAGCGCGCCGGCTTGCGCGAGAAGACCAGTCGGCTCATTTTGGCCGACTCACTGGAATACCCGCCTGCGTTCGCGTTCGCTGAGCATCGAGCCAAGGGGCAGCAGCATTTTGGGAGCGCCGCTGGCCTTCTCCCAATTCTCGACCAGCCAGCCGCGTTTGCGGGCGATGGCGGCGAGGCGTGTCTCGGGGTTGACCGCAACGGGGAAGCCAACCGCTTCCAGCATCGGCAGGTCGCTGGTGCTGTCCGCGTAAGCAACGCTGTCCTCCAGACGGAGACCTTCGCTATCGCAGTAATCGGCGAGGATCTCGGCACGCGTCTCGCCGGTGGGCGGCACGACGGCCATGTTCCCGCTGTAGGTGCCGTCGGCGCGCACAGTCATTTTGGCGGCGATGATTTCGTCGAACAGCGGACGAAGCCCTTCGACGGCAAAGTCGAGCGCGCCGGTGATCAGCATCGTGCGATGACCAAGGGCGCGGTGCTCGCGAACTCTGCGTAGGCCAGCGGGGAACGACTTCGCCAGAATCAACTGGCTCAGTAGCTCGGGCGAGTCCTCCTCAATCTGCGAGACAGCGGCATCTTCGTAGCGGCGGTAGAAGAAGCGTAGGAAGTCGCTGCGATCCTTCCGGTCGATCGCCTGCAGCCGTGGCGCTTCGGCAAGTGTGCGCAACACGTAACGGATGCGTTCGGGGGTATTCAAGCGGCGCGTCGCGAGCCATGAGTAGCTCTCGACCACGTTGCTCGCGATCAGTGTGTTCTCGAGATCGAACGCAGCGAGATGGCGATCGGGCGACATCACAGCGCGGCGGAGGCGGGCAGTGCGGTCGCTGCGGTTCTTGCCGGGCGCGGTCTTGGCGCGTGAGTGATGAACGATCGAAGGCAGATGGATGGTGCTGATGTACCGCGCCCAGTCGACGCTCGTCGGATCGAAGTTGAACGCACGCTGATCGGCAGCGTCGAGCGAGTGCCACATCGCCATCAGGCGATCGACCTGGTAGATCGCTTCGCACTCGGTGTACAGGCCGTACAGCTGCACGTATTCGAAGGCGCGGTCGATCTCGGTCTTCTTCTCTTCCAAATTCGCGGCCCAGGTCGCCTGCTTGCCTCGTAGCGGCAACGCTCGCAAGATTCGTTCGCTCTTCTCGGCGATCGACTTCGCGCGCTGCAACTGTTGCTTCACACGGCCACGAGCCGGGAACTGCCATTCGGGTACTTCGATCGGTTGCCCTTCGGCGTCGTACAACGGATGTTCCGTGAACCAGGCGCGCACGTTGTCGACAAGCGTCTTGTACTTCAACGGATTGATTCCACCGCTCGCGACCTGCGTGATCGGCGCCGCACGCTCGGGACCGATGGCAGCAACGGTGATGATGGCAGCGACGACGATGTCGACCGGGATGACATCGACGGTGCCCTCGGGAACGCCGGGAAACTCCTTCAGCAATCCGCGTGCGTAGCTGAGTATCACCGGCTCGGCCATTCGGAAGCCGCGGATCCATCCGGGGAACGGTTCGGCCAGCGCGCTCTCGATGATGCTCGGTCGCACGATGTTGACGGGGACATTGCCCTTCATCTCGGTGAGCGCTTGCTCCCCGAGTGCTTTCGTGTACGCGTACGCGTCCGGCCAACCGACGCTTGCCGCGCGGGCGCGGCCGGCTTCGATGAGTTGCGACTTCACCCACGCTTCGCGCAGGCTCTCGGTCTTCGAGGCCAGCGCAGGTCCGCCCGCCGCGCCGAGTTCCTTGCGCGCCTCCGAGCGAAAGTGCACGAGCTGCGTGGCACTGCGACTTTTCGCTTCGACGTCGTCGCGCAGACGACGACTGGCCGAAACCTCTTTGCGCCAGTTCAGGCCGATGTCCCAGTGGCCGTCGCTGACCAACGCCTCGGGAGCATTGCCGCGCCGGTTGCCAGCGACGTAACACGTGCTGACGGCGACCATGTGCGGGCTGATGTCGAGCGCGTGCAGCGTCTCGACAACGCGCACCGGTCCCATCAGGTTGATCTCGACGGCGCTGTCCAGCGGGCTATCGAAAGAAACGGCGGCAGCCGAATGAATGACGATGTCGCAGCTAGCGAAGATCGCGCGGTCGGCGTCGTTGAGGCCGAGCCCGTCGGCGCTGACGTCGCCGCCGATGGCGACAACTCGGCGAGCGAGCATCTCGTCGAACGTTTCGCCACCCGCTTGGCATTGCGCCTTTAGGCGGTCGAACGCGTTGTTCTTGAAGATCTCGCGCCGCACCCGTTCGGGGGCGTCGTGGCGCTTGCTGGGGCGCACGAGCAGCACGAGCGTGCAGTCGGGCACGCTGTGCAGCAGGCGCTCGACCAGGGCGGTGCCAACGAATCCCGTACTCCCGGTGATGGCAATCCGCTTGGTCGCGAGTTGTTCGGCAATCATTCCGCCCCTGTCTACCACAGTTCGTCTACCATATGGTAGAGAAATGTGCCAGAATTGAGGCCGCATAGTGAAAGGCACTTATGGCAGCGGGCGATACCCGGGAGCGGATTCTCACGGCCGCGACCGATTTGTTCGGCGTTCGTGGGGTCGACGCAGTGTCGCTCGACGTGATTGCCGCCGAGGTCGGGGTGGCGAAGCAGACGTTGCTGTACTGGTTCCCGTCGAAGGACGACCTCGTGCAGGCAGTTCTGATGCAAGCGGCGACGCAGCTCGGCGTTGCGATCGACGCCGCGATTCGCTCGGCCAGCGACGACCCACTCGATCGCATCGAAGCCGTAGTGCGAGCAGTGTTTCGACCAGCGGTGCGTCGGCCGGCGCTGCTCGGTTTGATCCGCGAGGTCAGCCGACTGTCGCCGGCGGTGGGCGAGCGATTCCAAAGTGAGCTGCGTCCGTTGGTCGATCGCGCCATCGCCTATCTGCAAAAGGAGATGGATCGAGGTCGTATCCGTCAAGCAGATCCGCGACTGATCGCGGGGCTCTGCTACGCGACGGTGACTGGCATTGCTACCGAACCCGAGGTGCTGCGCAGTGTCGGCTGGCAACCAACGACTGCCGAACTGCGGCGACTGCGCGCGGAGCTACTCGCGTTCCTGCGCGCCGCGCTCACTCCGCACGTCGATTAATCTCACCGGCGTGCTGCGGCAGACCGTTCACTTTGCGCTGGTCGCCACATTCGTGGTCGGTTGCGGTGGCGACGACGAGGCCTCCACTCCGGAGCAATTCTTCGTGTTCGGAGAAACGCCCGATTCGCTGGTTGTTGTAGACGACGCACTGTGGGTACTGGATCCCGAGGGCGGCGAGCTACTTCGGCTGGACGCGACCGATGGATCAATCTCGGCCCGCGTCGCGGACGACACCGGCGGGGACCTTATTCAGCTCATCGACGGCTCGATATGGCTTCTCGGCAGTTACGGCACGAAGCGAATCGATCCGTCCACCGCAAACGTGGTGGCGTCGACCGACGTTTCCTACAGTTCGCTCGCTTCGGTGAACGGCAGGTTGTTCGCCAATCGCGATGGCGACCTGTACGAGTTGGACCCAAATAGCGCGGAAGAGTTGACGCAGATCGAGCTACCTGAGTACTCGCCCGGGTCCGAGCGTGAAGTGCTGCGGATGCCGCTCGCCGCCAGTGGCGACACGCTGTGGGTCGGCATCTCCGACGGTAACGGAATCGCTGCCGCTGCTTTCGACCCCGAATCAGGCACTCTTGGACCGATGCGTGCTCTTGACGCCGCCGCGTCGTCCACTGTTGTTATCGGCGACCGATTGTGGCTCCTGGGCCGAGATAGAAAGTTGCGGGCGCTCGATGCCGAGACCGGTGAGGAGGTTGACTCGGTCAATCCCTTGCCCGACGGGGACTCCGTGCTTGACGAGTACAACTTGGCGTTGGCGGTCGGGCCTGACGGTTCATTATGGGCGGTCGATCAGCCGGAGCAAGTGATCTACATGCTTGATCCTGCGACCGGGGATCCTCTCGCCCAATTCGCACTGACTTACCGCCCCGACTCGATCTTTGTCACCGACGACAGCATTTGGATCTCGAATCACTACGACGGCTGCGTCACGCGCCTTCCACGATCCGCCGTCGTTGACACAATGGTTTGACGCAATCTAGATCAGTGACCGGTGTTGCGGCGTTGGCGGCCGTGCCGTTCGAGGGCCAGCCGTACTAGTTCATCGATGAGTTCGCTGTAGCTCACGCCGCTCGCAATCCAGAGCTTCGGGTACATCGAGATCGGCGTGAAGCCAGGAATCGTGTTCATCTCGTTGAAGAGAAAGCCGCGACCACCTTCCTCGAAAAAGAAATCGACCCGTGACAAGCCTTCGCCACGCAGCACCGTGAACGCTTTGAGCGCGAGTGCTTGCACCTCCACCATCTGGGCAGCCGTCATCGGCGCTGGTATCAGCGCCCGCGAGCCATCGTCGACGTACTTATCGGCGTAGTCGTAGAACTCGGCGCCCGGCAGGATCTCGCCGGGAACGCTGGCGCGCGGTTCCAAGTTGCCGAGTACAGCGATCTCGATCTCGCGTCCGACGACGGCTTCTTCGATCACGACCCACTCGTCGTACGACAGCGCGACTTCGATCGCGTCGCGCACTGCTTCGACCGTTTTCGCTTTCGTTACGCCGACCGACGACCCCATGTTGGCGGGCTTCACGAACAACGGCAGCCCCAGCTCGTGGACAAGAGCAGCGGGTGTTCCCGGCGTGACTTCGTGTGCGCGCAAGGCAACGTAGCGAGCCTGCGGCAAGCCATTGGCGGCGGCGACCTGCTTGGCCATCGCCTTGTCCATCGCGAGCGCGGAGCCAAGTACACCGGCACCGACGTAGGGCACGTTTGCCAACTCGAGCATGCCCTGCACCGTCCCGTCCTCTCCGAGTGGGCCGTGCAGCAACGGAACCACGACAGTGGGACCCGTGACCTCGCTCGCCAGCTTGCCCGTGATGTGAGTGAGTGCAAGAGAAGGCTCGATCGCCTCACCGGTCGCCTCCAACCGACCCGGAAGTGCATCAGTGCCCTTCGCGAGCGCCCGCTGGGTGTCGGCAGCAATGGCCCAGCCACCATCGCGCGAGATTCCGACAGGCGTGATGCGGTACTTCGCCGGATCGGCGGCGCGCAAGACGTGTGCGGCGGACGTGCAGCTGACGTCGTGCTCGGCCGATTGCCCGCCGAACAGCACCACCAGGTTGATGCGCGGGTCCGTCATGCATGCCGACGGTACCGTGTGTGCCGATGCGTTTCAGGGCAGTCGACGTCGCGCGAGCTACTAGTGGCCAGTTGCAGGGGCCTGATGTCGAGATCGACGGCGTGTCATTCGATTCCCGTTCACTACTGCCCGGGCAACTTTTCGTGCCGATCGTCGCCGATCGCGATGGTCACGAGTTCATTCCCGACGCGCTCGAGCGTGGCGCGGCCGCGTACCTGACCTCGAAATACCGGGGCGATCGCTCAGCTACTGCAATCGAAGTCGCCGACACGGTGGAAGCACTGATGGCGCTCGCTGCTGACCAACGTGCGTCGTTCACCGGTCCTGTGATCGCCATCACGGGCTCGGTGGGCAAGACCTCCACCAAAGATCTGGCGAGAGCCGCGCTCGGCGCGAGCCGAGCGACGTGGGCGAACGCACGCAGCTTCAACAACCAACAGGGCTTGCCAACCGCAATGCTGAACATGCCCGCGCTCACCGAAGTGTTGGTACTCGAGATGGGAATGCGCGCGTTCGGAGAGATCGCCGAGCTTTGTGAAGTCGCACAACCAACGATCGGAGTCGTCACCAATGTTGCCGAGGCGCATGGTGATCGAGTCGGCGGCATCGAGGGAGTGGCTGTCGCGAAGTCGGAATTGATCGCGGCATTGCCTGCCGAGGGAGTTGCGATCCTCAACTTCGATGACTCGCGCACCAAAGCAATGCGTGCCGTTTCGGCTGCGCCAGTGCTGTTGTTCGGCGAGGGCAAGACTGCCGACGTTCGCATCGGCGCGATCCAACTCGACGAGATGGCGCGCGCCTCCTTTCATCTCGACACGCCATGGGGTGCTTGCGAGGTTCATCTGGGCGTGAGCGGGAGGCACATGGCGAGCAACGCCGCTGCTGCACTCGCGTGCGTGGGCGCAGTCGGCGGCGATCTCGCCGCCGGCGCTGCTGCACTTACGACTGCCGGCTTGTCGTCCATGCGCATGGAAGTGGTTCACGCGCGCTCGGGCGCGATCGTGCTGAACGATGCCTATAACGCCAACCCGACGAGTATGCGCGCCGCGCTCGAAACACTCGCACAGTTGTCAGCGACGCGCCGCGTGGCGGTGCTGGGGTTGATGGCCGAGATTACGAATGCTGCCGAGGAACATCGCGCGATTCTCGAGCACGCGCATGCGCTCGGCATCGAAGTGTTCGCGTATGGAACCGACTTGTACGGCATCGAGCCGGTCGACGATCCAATCGCCGCTGTCGGCTCAACCGCCGGCGGAGTAGCCGTGCTCGTCAAAGCTAGCCGCGTGGTCGGCCTCGAGCGCTTTGTGGCTGGCCTCGTGCGCTGACCGGTCGAGCCGCGTGATGTTGCACCACTTAGCGAGCAGCAGCGCCCATGCAGCACCGATCAACAGCAACCAGCGAGCACCGATCGCGTCGAACAACGACGCGAATGCCAAGTTGCCGAGCGGGACGGTGCCGCCGAACGCCATGAACCACAGTGCCATGACGCGACCACGCTCGTTGTGCGCGAGCCGCGTCTGCAACACGGTGGCCATCGAGGTTGTCGTGCCGAAGTAGGCGAAGCCGAGCAACGCGCCGGTCAACAACGCTTGCCACACGGTGCGCGCGAGCGCAAAGGCGGTCAAGGTGATGGCGAAGGCGAGAAATCCGACGCGAATCAGTCGCGGCTTGTCCCACCGAACGAACACGGTGCCGATGGCGAGGCCACCCATGCAGGCACCGAAACCCCATGTTGCGTAGAGCCACTCGTACGAGGTTGAGCCGCGCTCGATGCCGAAGTTCTCGCGCGCGACGGCTGGGAAGAATCCGATGTAGACGAGCGAGATCAATGAGAACGTGAACAGCGTGACGAGAAGTCGGCCGATGACCTTGTTGCCGCGCGCGAGTTGTAGTCCGGAGGACAGTTGTCGCCAACCTGTGAGATGCGACGCAGACCTGTCGTGCACAGGGACCTTCGTGCGTACGAGCGCGAATACGACGAACAGGTACGTGACCGCGTTGATGATGAAGATCTCTGCTATCGAGGCACCCCCCGAACGAAGCAAGACGACGAGGATCGGGCCCACCACTCGTGAGCCGTTGATCATCGCCGAGTTCAACGAGACTGCTCCCGGCAGATCCTTGAGGGTCACCAGTGTCGGCAGCATCGCCGACCAAGCGGGTGAGTTCAGCGCGTTGCCCGCGCCGACGCCGAGTGCCATGACAAAGATCGACCAGATGGGTGCGTCGGTGGCAACCAGCGGGGCGAGCAGTGCCGAGAAGGTGAGCTGTACCAGCTGCATGGCAATCAACCACTTGCGGCGGTCGAAGCGGTCGGCGATCACCCCGGCAGGGATCGACAGAAACAGCAGCGGTCCCAGCTGTGCGAAGGCGACTAGTCCGACGAGTGTTGTGCTGCCGGTGCGGTCGAGTACGTAGACCGGCAACACGACGTTCTGCATCCAGCTTCCGATGTTGGACGAGAACGAGGCCGCCCACATGCGACGAAAGTCGGGGTAGGAGAGGGCGGCGCGGGCGCTTCCTGGTTGATGGCCGTGAATGGCGGCAAGATTACGAGTTGGGATCCGTGGCCACGTGGTTGCCGGGTGTCACACTGGGTGGATGGCGCCGGACGTCGAAGCTCGACTGATGCCTGATCGTTGCGCCCGCTTCGGGGTCTACCCGGAGTGCCCCGTATGCGATGGTCCCCTCCACCAAGAGCACGCCCACTTCAAGTGCGGCTCATGTGGCTGGCGCGACAGCTGCTGCGACTAGTTGTCGAGGTTTGCCAAACGGTCACGCGATTGAAGTGTTACGGAAACCGGGTGTTAACAACCGTGTGTTCTCATGAGTGGCATGAGCCACCTGCTCGCGGCCGCGTCGGACGATTCTGTACCACTCCTCGAGGTGATACTGCCGATTTGTGCTTGGGTCGTATTGGCAATCGGTGTGTTTGTGCGTTCTCGGCGTCAGCCGACGAAACGATCTGCGTAGTTGTCTCGAACCTGGCTAGTGACCAGGATCGAATGTGACCGGCATGCTTGATGGCCCGAAGATGCCGACACCATCGGGCTTCCACGCGGTCGGTCCCGCGAGTTGCAGATTGGGCATCCGCTGGGCGAGCAGCGGCAACGCTTCCTGCAGTTCCGCACGCGCGAGTGCCTGGCCGAGGCAGTAGTGGATGCCGCTGCCGAAGGTGACCTGCGGTTGGTCGCCCTTGTGGGCGGTGATGTCGAACTGTGTCGGATCCGCGAACACCTCTGGGTCGCGATTGGCTTCGGCCAGCCCGACCGACATGAACGTGCCGGCGGGGAACAGAATGTCGCGATACTCGATGTCGACGCTGGCGAACCGCACCGTGCCGCGCACGGCGCCGAAATAGCGCATCGTCTCCTCGACTGCACGCGGCGCGAGCTCCGGTTGCTCAGCGAGCAGCTTCCATTGCCCGGGGTACTCGGCAAACAATCCGACCGCGCAGCCGAGTTGGTTGCGTGTCGTGTCGGTGCCGCCGACGATCACCGCGTTGACCATCATCACCAATTCGGCGGTGGTGAGTTTGTCGCCCGCCTCCTCGGCGGCGATGAGCGCTGTCAATAGATCTTCGGCGGGCTGATCGCGGCGTTCGGCAATGAGCGCTCGCGTATACGTGTCGAGTTCGTCTTGGGTGCGCACGATCAGGTCGATCTTGCTGTTCATGTCGAGCGAGAAGATCTCGAGGATGTCGTTGGCCCAACGACTGAACAATTGCCAGTCGCGCTTGGGCGCGCCAAGTAGCTCACAGATGATCGGAATTGGGTACGGCTCACAGATGTCGACGGCGATGTCGGCCGCGCCGGCCGCTGAAACCTTGTCGACCAATCCGTTGACGACGTCGCGCATGAACGGTCGTAGGCGGTCAGCAGCACGCGGCGAGAACGCGGGAGCGACCAGTCGGCGCAGGCGCGTATGCACGTCGCCTTCCGCGGAGAGAATGTTCACCTGCTGGCGACTGAGGAATCGCTCATCGGTGACCCCCATGATCTCCGGGATGCGGCTAGTCGCACTGTGCCACCGCTTGTCGCGCAGGATGCTGGTCACGTCGTCGTAGTGCCATGCCGCGTACCCGAACATGTTGTGGGCCAGCCACGCGTTGCGCGGAAACTCCGATGTTGCCGACATTCGCTGTGCGGCCCGACCGTCGGCGAGCAACAACGTCGGCAGGTCGAGATCGTGAACGAGTGTGGCCATCGCGTGTCAGCCGACCGCAACGATGGGATCGACGAACTCGGTGCCCAAGAATTCGGCCACTGGTGCGTTGGTCACATCGCCGCCGTACGTGTTGAGGCCGAGGGCGAGAGCATGGTCGCGTTTGCACGCGGCCGATACTCCCAAGCTGGCGACCGACAACTGGTAGGGAAGCGTGGCGTTGGTGAGTGCGTAGGTGCTGGTATGCGGAACGGCGCCAGGCATGTTGCCCACGCCGTAGTGCAGTACGCCGTGCAGTTCGTACACCGGCTCGGCATGCGTCGTTTCGTGGATCGTCTCGATGCAGCCACCTTGGTCGATGGCGACATCGACGATGACTGCGCCCGGCTTCATCGTGCGCACCATGTCCTCGGTCACCACGACTGGCGCCCTGCCGCCAGCGACCAGCACCGCGCCGATCACTAGATCGGCATCGGCGATGTTGCGTTCGAGCGCTCCGCGGTTCGAGGCGAGGGTGACGATGCGACCCTTGTTGATCTGGTCGACCCAACGCAGGCGATCGAGGTTCTTGTCGAACAGCACCACTTCCGCTTCCATACCGGCCGCGATCCACGCCGAGTTCCAGCCCACATTTCCGGCGCCGAGCACGACCACTTTGGCGGGCTGCACGCCCGGCGCGCCGCCCATCAGGACTCCGCGGCCGCCGTTGTGGCGCTCGAGATAGTGCGCGCCCATCTGCGGTGCCAAGCGACCGGCAACTTCGCTCATCGGTGCCAGCAACGGCAAGGCACCGCCCGGCAGCTGCACGGTCTCGTACGCGAGGCCGGTGCACCGGGAACTGATCAGCGCCTTGGCGACTTCGGGGTAGGCCGCGAGATGGAGATAGGTGAACAAGACCAGATCGGCGCGTAGATACCCGAACTCTTCTGCTTTTGGTTCCTTGACCTTGACCACCATCTGTTGGCTCCACGCGTCGGCCGCGGTCGGCACGATCGTGGCACCGGCGGCGCGGTAGTCGTCGTCGGAGAAACTCGCACCCTGGCCGGCGCCGGTTTCGACGAAAACGTCGATCCCTTTGCGCTCGAACTCGCGCACACCGTCGGGGGTCATCGCCACCCGGTACTCCATGGTCTTGATTTCCTTGGGTACGCCGACGGTGGTGATCATGCCGTCCATCATCGCGCATGCTGCTGACTACCATCTCCCTCACCGGCACCCAACGACGGCACCTAAGAAGGGGATTGATCCGTGAAAGCGTTCAAGAACTTCATCAACGGCAAGCTTGAGGACGCGGCCGACGGCCGCACGACCAACGTTGT
>JANWKM010000122.1 GCA_025451395.1 Ilumatobacteraceae bacterium | reverse complement strand
TTGCATTTCCGACGCACTGCCACGGTCGATACCTCGATCGGTGGAGTCGACATGGCTGCCGGCGACAAGATCGTCACCTGGTATCTGGCCGCCACCTTCGACCCGACAGTGTTCCCGGATCCTTACGAGTTTGATCTCGGCCGCACGTCAAATCGCCACGTCACCTTCGGCGGCGGGGGCCCACACCTATGCCTGGGCCAGTGGATGGCTCGGCTGGAAGTCCGCGCGTTCCTGCTCACACTGGTTGCACAAGTCGAGCGTGTGGAACTGACCGGCGAGCCGCGACGAGTGCGCAGCAACTTCATCAACGGGCTAAAGCAGCTGCCAATCCGGCTGGTGCCGCGCTAATACTCTCGCCCGGCTGCGATGCGCTCGAGGCGAAGACCGGTCGGATCGGTCAGGTAGCCGTACCCCATCGCCTGACTTTCTCGATTCGGATCGAGTGCCTCGTAACGGAGCCTCCGCAACTGACGATCCTCGTCGTGCAGCATGCGCAGGTGATACAGCATCAGATCCGCATAAGGGAAGTCGCCGTTCTCCATGCTGTTGAGCGGCGCCCAGTAGCAATGGAACTGCAGCATGTGGAACTCGTGATCGCGTCGCGCCTCGAAAAAGCGCGCCGAGCTCTTCTCTCCCCAAACTCCATCTGCGCGGTACTGCAGCGGATCGTCCCATATCTCTCGCACGTGCACGCGATACGCGCGATGACCCTCGCGTTTGGCGCGGGCGATCTCGGCTTCGGCGCGATCCCGGAATCCACTCTCCAGCCGCTCATCGGCATCGACGCCGATCAGCCATTCAGGGTTGTGGCGCCATGACGCCTCGACCAGCCGTCGATGATTCACCGCATCGTTCCAGACATGCGGCACGCTCGTCGGCACGCGAATCAACTCAACGACTTCCTTGCGTCGCGACACGAACTCGGTCGAGCCGTCAGAAGAGCCGTCATCGAGTGCGATGATCCCGTCGACAAGCGGCGCGATGCTTTCGAAATAGCCCGGGAGATACGGGAGCTCGTCACGAAACGCGAGCAACGCGAGGATGCGCGGCTGTTTGCGGAACGGCCAGAGCCTCACACCGGTTCCTCATCGCGCGGAGCGATGGCGTGCATGAGCGCGCCAGTCGCGTAGGCGAGCGACGGGAAGACAATGAGCAGCGCAGCCGCGAATACCCAGCGACGCTCACCCGGACCTGCCGCACTCCACGCCATTCGCGTGCTCGCAGGAAAACGCTTGAGCGCACTCTTCATGACGCTGACTGCGCCAGGCCCGTCGAGTTGCTGCCACATCGCGGCCATCCTGCGACCGCGCCGATAATGATCGTGCAGCAGTGCACCGAAACTGCGCGAGTGGCGATGCGCTGTGCGTACGGCTGGCACCCAGCGAATCTCGACCTCAGGCGCTAAGCGCCGGTTGAACTCCGTATCTTCGCCTCCACGCATGTCCTCGCGAAAGCGCCCGAAGCGATCGAACAGACTTCGATCGTACGAAACGCCGTAGAGGAGAGCTTCCTCCGGCGCCACGCCCGGCATACGTCGACAGAAGAGCGAAACATACGACGTCCACGCTGCCAGGTTCCGACGAAAGGGATTGGTGACAGCGCTCGCGACTGCCGGCGCACCTTGCCGATGAGCATGGAGTCGTTCGCGCACCCAACCTTCCTCGGCCATACAGTCAGCCGCTAGAAACGCAACGTACGGCGCTGAGGTCGCGCTGATTCCAGCATTGCGCGCGGCCCCAGGGAGAACCCGTTGTGGAAGCTCGACAATTCGGACCGCCTGTGACGCCACCAACGTCCGCGCCGCAGTTCCGCCGCCAGAGTTCACCACGACGATTTCGATGTGGTGCGGCTGATCGAGCAGTGACTGCACAGCAGCGACAAGCTCGGGTGGATGGCCGACCGAAAGCACAACACAGCCGAGACCGGGAGTTGTCACCGGAAGCGGCTCGTACTCTCGACCCTCTGGCAACCGCGTCAACTTGAGTCCTGTTTCATCGGTCAGATGGCGATATCCGATCGGCTGATACAGATTTTCCGGATCGAGCATCTCGTATCGAGCGCGTCGCGCCTGGCGATTAACGGGGTCGATCATGCGGAGGTGATAGAGGTTGAGGTCGCCCTCCGGATACCCGCCATCAGATTTGCTGTTCAGTGGTGCCCAGTGACCGTGCACCGCCCGCGGATCGAGCTCGGCGTCGTCGCGATCTCGGAAGAGTCGTGCGTGGCGCTTTTCCCCCCAGTTGCCATCGGAGCGATAGTGAACCGGTGAGTTCCACAATTCACGAATGTTCACCGATAGAGCGGGCAACCCTTCCACGTTCGCCCGCTCGATCTCGCGTATCGCTCGATCGCGAAAGTCCTTCTCGAGCCGCTCGTCGGCGTCTACCGCGACAAACCAATCAGGCTTGTACTTGCGACCGGCGGCGATTAGCAGCTTTCGATTTGTCGGCTCGTCCCAAACATGTGGTGTGCGCGGAGCGACACGCACGACCTCCAGCACCTTGTCTTGGCGCTCGATGAAGTCACCAGACCCGTCCGTCGAACCATCGTCGAGCGCGACGATCCCATCAACGTGCCGCTGAACGTTGCTGATGTAGCCGGGCAAGTACTCCATTTCGTTGTGAAAGGCAAGCAGGGCAATGATGCGTGGCCGGTTGGTCATTGAACTGAGCCAACGTTTCGGCGCCACGGCCGTTTGCGCAACCGGTGAGCAAGCTCGACGAGCGTTGCAGCCGCTTTGCGGACGTCATGATTTTCAAGCACGACCGCTCGCTGCCAATCGGGTCGCAGTTGGGTGATCGCGCTGTCGATCGACTTGATGATGTCTGCAGGCGAAGCCAACCTGCCACTGCTGTTGCGGCCACTGAAATTGGTCTGCTTCAGCAGGTCATAGGTGTCCTGCGTCAGAACGCCGCCAGTACCCCAGCGGCCGTGTACGAGGGCGACCTTGCCCATGCAGAACCCCTCGAGAACACTTCGACCCATGCCCACCACGACATCGGCCTGCCGGAGCACATCTTCGATTTCCCAGGACTCTTCGAAATTCGCACCGATGAATCGCAGCTCTGCGCCATAGTGCGCGGCGACTTGCTCGATGACTCTGATTTCTTCATCGTGGCGCGTGCTGTAGTTGTCGTTGAGGACGATGCTTCGCGGAACTGCGTTGGGCAGCACTGGTGACCACTTGAACCTCGTCAAATCGAAGAAATTTCGGACGATCACCGATTCAATACCGTAAGTCTGCCGCAGCAATGCTTCGACCTCCTCCGACACCGCGATGTACTGATTTACTTTGAAATCCGTGACTGGATGCTCGGGCAGGATCTCGTGGTTGCGCAAGCCTTGGTGCAGAGTGCCGTGCACGGTGGCAATGATTGGTGCACGGGGAAATCTGTGATGCAGCTCGCCGGTGATGTCGTGATGGCTACAGATGATGACGCCGGGCTGGTCCGCTTCCGCCAACGACGAGATGCATTCGACGCCGATGGCTTCCAATCTGCGTGCGATCTGGCCCTGGAGCGGAGAGTAGGCAACTACCGAGAAACCCCTGCGCTGTAACTCCACGGCAAGCGTGTATGTCCACGTTTCGCTGCCCGCGAACGTATCCAAAGTGTTGTTACCGAGCAGTACCTTCCGACTCTTTCGCATTCAGCTTCGAAGCGTATTAGTCGATGCCCATTCCGTACGCATGCACCGGGTGCAGCCGTACCACAACACGGCGATCACTGACCATTGCTGCTCGATACTCGTCCCAGTCGGGGTGCTCGCCCGCGGCGTCGCGGTAAAGCACGATTAGCTCCTCGACCGTCGCGTCGTTCACGTCGGCAGCAGCTGGAGTCAACTCGACGTCGGCGTCGATGACGACGTAGCCCCAGAAGTCTTCCTTCGACACGTACAACGAAGCGCGCGGGTCTCGTCGCAAGTTGACGAACTTCGCGCGATCGGCGGTGATCGACACGCGCACGAGGCCATCGGCACCTAACGCGTACGTGATGTTCGAGAGCTGGGGTCGCCCGTCACGCTTCAGCGTGACCAGTACGCCGTTCTGGCGAGTACGTATGAAGTCGAGTGCGGATTTGAGTTCCATGCGCTCAGTCAATCGGCACCCTTAGTTAACGACACCAGTGTAGTTAACGACACCGGCTACGTAGCGGTCAGGGCGTACCAGCACGGCGGTCTTGCCGTAGGTCGCCGATGGCTCGACGATGACTGCACGGTCGTCGGGGGCCGAGAACGAGGAATCGGCGGCGACCCACGACCAACCAAGAGGCAACCTGGCGTCAAGGTTGTCGGGTTGAAGGAGTTGGTGGCCGATCGGGAACTCTCCACCGAGACCAAGACCGGGCAGGCGCGACCAGCGCAGCGGATCGGGATGATCGGGCGTTGGAAGGTCGGACGCGTCGGCAGCCAATCGCGCCAGTGTCTGCCCCGCTGCAACCGACATCGCGACCACGGCTTCCGTGTGCGGACGGCGCTCGCTTTCATAGGTGTCGAGCAGCTCGACCGGTGAACCGCCCGTGACAACCTCGGCCAGCTTCCATGCGAGGTTGGCGGCGTCGCGCACGCCACTACACATACCTTGACCCATGAACGGCGGCATCATGTGCGCCGCGTCGCCGGCAAGGAACACTCGACCGTCCGGTCCCGCACGCCAGCGTTCGGCGACGAGCGCGTGGAATCGGTACGGCACTGCGCGCACCAACTCACCGTGGTCGCGCGTGACACCCCAAACCGCGAGTAATGGCCATACGTCAAGAACCTCGCCGTGGTGGATCTGAAACTCCCAGCGTCGATGCGTACCGTGGCCCGGCACGAACGTGGCGAGCCGAGCCGGGTCGCAGACTTGCTGGATGATGGTCGGCAACGGCGGGTCGGGTTCGCGGCGGAGCATCACGTCGACAACAAGCCACTGTTCGTCGTAACCGAGGTCGACAAAGCCGACGCCCAACTGTTCGCGTGTGCGACCACCGCCGCCATCGCATGCGACGACGTACTTTGCGTCGGCGAGCAGCGCCGTCGGATCGGCAACCTCCGAGCCGAGTCGAACCTCGACGTTGTCGTACTTGCTCAACCCGTCTCGCAACATCACCTCGAGCTCTGGTTGCAGAAAGACGTAGTCCTCCTGCCACCCGAGCAACGGTTGACGATGGAAGTCCTCGAAGTTGAACAACCGCTGTCGGTTGCGATCGATGTATTCCATTCCCGCCGATTCGGTGAGCAGCTCGTGCAGTTCGGCTTCGAAGCCGCAATGTTGCAACACACGAGCAATCTCGGCATCGAGATGGCAGGCGCGGGGCTGCGAGTATGGCTCGGTCGAACGCTCGTAGATCACGGTGCGCAGTCCGTACAGACCGCAAAGGTTGGCCAGCGTTGCACCGGTCGGGCCCATCCCGACGATGGCTACATCGTTCACGAGACGTCCGGTGCGACTGACTCCCACTGGGTCGTGCCCCACGTGACCGCGAGCAACGTCGTGTCGTTGCCGGGCGCGGCGCCGTGCCAGTGGCGTTCGTTCGCCGGGCAGACGACAAGTGTTCCCGCTGCTAGGCGTACCTCACCATCGGCGTCGGTGCCGACGCGGGCGTCGCCGCGCACGACAAACAATTGCTGGCCACCCGGGTGCATGTGCCAGAAGGAGACCGCGCCGTCGTGGAAATGCACGAGCGCGGTATCGGGCTCGGCATCGGTCGGCGTGCCGTGCAACATCTCCAGTTCAACGTTGCCGGTGAACCTGCCCCCATACGTCGCCGTTTTGTCGCCCTCGGCAACAACTTTCACTTTTCTACGACCGGATTGCGCATGGTGCCGATGCCTTCGATCTCTGTCTCGAGCACATCGCCTGCGTGTAGGAAGCGCTGCGGATTACGCGCTTCGCCGACGCCACCAGGTGTCCCCGTCCACACAAGATCACCGGGCTGAAAGGTGATGTAGCGGCTGAGCCAGACAACAAGGGCGGGCACATCGAAGATCAGATCGCTGGTATTGCTGTGTTGCATCACTTCACCACCAAGTCGGCCCTCGAGCTCGAGGGCGTCGGGGTTGGTCAATTCGTCGGCGGTAACCAGATAGGGACCGATCGGGCCGAACGTGTCGTACGTCTTTGCGATCGTGAACTGCTTCACCGGCGGGCGAAACTGCTCACCCCGATCGGAGATGTCTTGCCCGGCCGTGACGCCGGCGAGAAAGCTCCACGCATTCTCGCGCGTCGCTTCCTTGCACATGCGTCCGAACACGATCACCAGTTCCGCCTCGTAGTCGACCTCAGTGCGGCCGAGCGGCACAACGATCTCGTCGAATGGTCCACACACGCAGTTCTGCATCTTGCCGAAGAGGTGCGGCTCGGTCGGCAGCTCGCGGCCACTCTCGAGTGCATGTTGCCGGTAGTTGAGCGCCACTCCGAAACCCTTTGGCGGTCGCGGCACCGGTGCACCGAGATGTGCGATGTCCAACGGCGGCCAGTCGCTGGCGCGGGCGGCACTCGCGATCGCGCGCAGCGCATCGTGGTGCGCGAGGTCACTCAAGGTCATTGGGTCGCTGCCCAGCGAACCGTCGCTCGCCTGCTGCACATCGACAGCAAAGCCGTCGATGACAATCGTGGCCCGCCCTCGGTAGTTAGCCAACCGCATAGTTCTCCGTTTCGTTCAACTGACTATTTCGTTCAACGACTAGCGGCGGGGAACCACATGTGGATCTGCCCCGTGCCGGCAGCGTTTTCATAGTCGCTGTAGGGCACGCCCGGCGAGTTCCATGCCGCACCACCATTCGCAGTCGCCATGATCACGTAGTGGGCAAAGCGCCCTTCCGGCGAGAACTTGCGAAATTCTGGGTAGTCGGCGAGCACCGCGGCATGGTCGCCGGCGGCGACCGATTTGATCACGCGTTCGTCGGCAGCGCGATGCTCGGGGCTGACCACGTCGGCCGGGTCGGCGCCCTCGTGCAACCGCAATTGGCTGAGCGGCCAGAACTTGTGTGACAACGCGCCGCTGGCGAGGATCACGACGCGTCGATCGGATCGCCGAATCGCTTCGCCCAGCACTTCACCGAAGCGCACCATGTCGTCGAACTCGGCCGTCTGGCAAGTGCTGACCGACATCCACTTCTCGTCGCGCTGCAGAAACGGCGTGAGGTACACAGTGGCGTAGTGGATTCCCAGATATGGGTCGTCGCTGGCGTGCACCCAAGTGTCGGTTCGTTCGGCGCCGACCTTTTCGACCAGTCGCGCCAACTCAGGATCACCGGGAAAGTCGTACGGCATCTGCGGGTTCCCCCGCGGCAATTCATCGCTGGTGAACTTGCCCTTGCGCCGGGCGTGGGCTGACACGACCCATTCGAATGTTGTGAACCAATGCGTGTCGAGGACGATGAGTGTGTCGGCCTTCACGGGGTCGATGCATTCGCGACGCATGCGATGCAGACCCTCGACGATCGAGAAGTCGCGGCCGTGATTCAGTTCGAGGCGCACTTCCTCGGGCAGCACAAGCGGCGGCACGTGTGCGACGAGCGCCGAGCCGACGATCTCACCCATGCAAAAACCCTTTCACTAATCCTTTGGTCCCTAACAATCTACACTACTGCGATGGTTGTATTTCTGGCCCTACTTGCCGCGCTCATATCAGGAACTGCCGACTACACCGGTGGTCGCGCAACAACACGTCATCCGGCATTGACGGTCAACCTCTATGCACAACTGGTTGCCGCGACGATTCTCCCAATCTGCGCATGGTTGATCGGCTGGCAGCACCTGCGCGGTAGTGACTTCGTGCTCGGCTTTGTTGGAGGCGTCTGCGCTGGGACGGGATACCTCATCTTCTTTCACGCGCTCGCACGTGGTCGGATGAGCGTTGTCGCTCCGCTGGCGGCTCTCACTACTGCGCTGGTGCCGGTGACTTTCGACATCTTCAATGGCGTGTCATTGCCCGCGGGGCGTTGGGCCGGCGTTGGCGTGGCATTGATCGCGATTCCGGCACTGGCGTTCCGACGTGATTCTCACGGCGGTTCGCTGTCGTTGCGTCAGGAATTCGCGTACGCCATCGCCGCTGGTTTTGGTTTCGCCGGCTTCTTCGTGACCATCGGCTACACGAGCACCGACAGCGGGCAATGGCCCGCCGCCTTCGCGGCGCTGGGCGCTACGACCACCATGGGGGTTTTGTGTGTCGACCGTGGTGAACGTCTGGGACCACCGCCGAGGCTTGCGCTACTCACCGGAGTCCTGCTTGTCGGCTCCGGTTTGGCGATCAACCATGCGCTGCAGGTCGGTCCGCTCGCGGTCGTGACAGTGCTCGGCTCGCTATACCCACTCGCGACGAGTGCGCTTGCCTACCGCTTCGATGGTGAACCGATCGGGCGGATCAACGTCGTTGGCATCCTCGCCGCGATTGGCGGCGCCTCGCTGATCGCGATCTACCGCTAAAGCAGCGCGGCGACCGTTTCGGCCAGCGGTTCGTGAAAGTCGCGCAACATCGGGTATCCGACGGCGCGCAACGCGGCATTGTCGAGAACACTGTTGGCAGGGCGCGGCGCAGGGCGCGGCGGCTGTAACTGTGCGGTCGTGATCGGCATCACGATTGCCGGATCCTTTCCCATCGCGGCCACCACGGCTTGCGCAAATTGATGCCACGAACACGATTGCTGATTCGTGACGTGCACGACTCCACCCACGCGGTCGAGCGCAAGAGTGCGCAGCATGGGAGCGAGATCCTGAGTGAAGGTAGGACTACCGATCTGATCGGAGACGAAACTGATCTGCTCGTTCTCGCGTGCAAGTTTCATCACAGTCTTGACCATGTTCGCGCCGTGGCGACCGCACACCCATGAAGTGCGCGCGACCGTTGCAGCCGGACCGAGCGCGAGGGCTTCTTGTTCCCCGATCAACTTGCTACGACCGTAGACACTTTGCGGGTTGGTCGCGTCGGACTCGCGGTAGGCCCGGTCGAGTGTGCCATCGAAGACGTAGTCGGTACTCAACTGAATGAGGTGCGCATTCGAACGTTTGCAGGCCTCGGCGATCCAACGCACCGCCGTCCCATTGATTGCTTGCGCGCGAGCCGGGTCGGACTCGCAATCATCGACCGCGGTCCAGGCTGCGCAGTTGACAACGACATCGGGCTGTGCCCCGTCTACCGCGTCATACACCTGCGCCTGATCCGTAACGTCGAGGTCGGCACGGCCGAGAGCGACCACTTCATCATCCGCGGCCATGCACACCGCCACTAGGTCAATGCCCAGTTGGCCACCTGCCCCGGTGATCAAAACTCGCATCAGTGGGCGGCGACCTTCAACGGTTCCCACCACGCACGATTGTCGCGGTACCAGGCGACCGTTTCGGCGAGCGATTGATCGAACGTGCGCTCCATCCGCCACCCAAGTGCGCTGATCTTGTCGATGTTCACTGAATAGCGACGATCATGGCCCAGGCGATCGGCAACCGGTTCGATGAGGCTCTCGTCGCGCCCACACAGTTCGATGAGCTTGTAGGTCAGTTCACGATTCGTCAGTTCGTGATGCGCACCGATGTTGTAGATCTCGCCGACAACACCGTCAGTCAACACCAAATGGGCAGCTCGGTTGTGGTCCTCGACGTGGATCCAGTCGCGCACGTTGCCACCGTCGCCGTACAGCGGAACCTTGTGGCCGTCGAGCAAGTTCGTCGTGAACAACGGGATGACCTTCTCTGGGAACTGGTAGGGCCCGAAATTGTTGCTGCACCGCGTGACGACGACCGGCAGACCATGCGTGCTCACATAACTGAGGGCGATCAGATCGCTGCCCGCCTTGGCCGCGCTATACGGCGAGCGCGGCGTCAACCGATCGGTTTCGCTGAACGATCCGACGTCGATGCTGCCGTACACCTCGTCGGTGCTGATGTGCAGGAATCGCTCGACCCCGACCTGTCGAGCAACATCGCACAAGACGTTGGTGCCGAAGCAGTTCGTACGCACGAACGCGTATGGGTCGTTGATGCTGCGATCGACGTGAGTCTCGGCTGCAAAGTGCACGACTGCGTCGTGACCGTCCATTCCGGTGAGCACTGCATCTTGATCACAGATGTCGGCATGGATGAACTTGCAGCGTCGGTCATCGAGCACATCGCGAATGCTCGCCATGTTGCCGGCGTACGTAAGTGCGTCGAAGATGGTGATCTCGTCATCAGAGTTGGCGAGTAGCCAGCGAACGTAGTTCGAGCCAATAAAGCCGGCACCGCCCGTTACGAACAGTCTCATGTTCGAAGTGACCAGTACGGACGGCGGCCCTCGGGCAGATCCGCGCGCATTGGATTGGCGAGATCACGCGCCGAGATGATCGGGTCGGTGACTCCCCAATCGGCACCGATCGTTGTGTCGTTCCATGCGACGCCTAGTTCATCGGCAGGGTTGTAGTAGCTGTCGACGAGGTACGTCATCACCACATCGGTCAGTGCCGCGAAGCCGTGCGCCACACCGGGTGGGATGTACACGCCAAGATGATTGTCGCCGCTGATGTCGAAACACGACGTCGCCGCATCGGTGGGGCCACCGGCGCGCAGGTCGTGCAGCACGACGCGGATGGTGCCGACCGGGCAGTACCAGTAGTCGGCCTGGTGTAGGTGATAGTGCAACCCGACGAGCGCGCCGGCCTGCTTGTTCGACCGATTGCCCTGCAGCATTTCGCGTGAGTTGGGGAACCACTCGCGGCGGAACGTCTCGATGAACATTCCGCGCTGATCGCCATGCACGGTCGGCTCGACGATCCAGACGCCTGCAATCTCTTTGCTCTCGCGTACGTTGGGCATTGGGCTCCAGTATGGCGGGCGACGCTATGAAGTCGGCGGTGGCGCCGGCCCGGTGCCGCGGAAGAAGTCGAGGACGGTATCGGCATCGTTGGTGAGCAACAGCACGGCGTTGCCGTTGATGGTTTCGTTGTAGACGGGCAGCGAGTAGGTCCCTAGGCCCGCGTCGACAGCAGTGCGTAGGGAGGTGGCAGCGCCGATTGGATCGAGTTCCTCGTCGATGC
>JANWKM010000121.1 GCA_025451395.1 Ilumatobacteraceae bacterium | reverse complement strand
CGGCGATCGCCGCGCTTCACGCGGACGCGCCCTGCTTCGAGGACACCGACTGGGTGCAGATCGTGAGTTGGTACGACGAGTTGCTCCGCTTTGCCGATACACCGATCATCCGACTCAACCGCGCCGTCGCCGTCGGCGAGGCGGACGGCGCGCTGGCAGGCTTGGCGGCACTGGCCGAGATCGACGAGGATGTCCCGCGGCGCGACGCGGTCGCCGCCCACCTCCACGAGCGCAACGGCGACCTCGAACTCGCTGCCCGCCTCTATGTCGCGGCGGCGCACAACGCGCCCAACCTCGCAGAACGCGACCACCAGACGCGTCAGGCGGCGCGGCTCAACCAAGTCCTACGTCAGTCGAAGTGACGCGCTCATACCTGGGCTTAATTGCGCAGGGCTTCCTCGATGGGACGGCAGTGGATGCCGAGGCGTGCCGCGGCTGAGCTGTCGAGCACAACTTTCTCTGGCCGATCGAGTCCGCTTTCGCGCGATGTGCTCGTCGGCAGTTGCTTTGGGTCGGCGCCGATTTGAGCGGCGAAGATTCCGGCGAGTTCTGCGCGGCTGATCGCCCGCGGTCCGGCGACGTGCAGCACACCCGTGACGTCGGGTCTGTCGGCCAACGCGATGATTGCCTTCACAACATCGTCGGCATGCGCAGGACAGCGGAACTCGTCGGTGAAGAAACGCATATCGCTGCGTCCTCCGACAACGGCGGCGACGTCGCGCTGAAACAAAGCCTGATGATCGGTGCCGTACAGCAACGAGGTGCGAATAATCAGCGAGTTGCCTCCTGCACGCGCAACTGCCTGCTCGGCCGCTGCTTTCCATTGACCGTACGGCTGCGGCGCGTCGGGCTGATCGGTTTCCACATACGCGCGGTCGCGTCCTGCAAACACAAGATCGGTCGACAGAAAGATGAGGCGCGAACCTGCCGCTGCTGCCGCCTCGGCCACGTAGCGCGTGCCGTCAACGATGGTTTCGCGATCGTCGCGGCGGTTGGCGAGATGAACCACAACGTTCGGCGTCCACGACACCATCTGGTCGAGAACACGCGGGCGGTCGGTTACATCGAGCAAACCCTTCGTTGGTGACAGCAGCTCCCACTCGGCGACCTCGCTCGGTTCGATCAGGTGTTGGCCGAGAAAACCGGACATCCCGGTAATCAGCATCAATCGTTTGTGTCGCGGTCGCCAGCGCACACGAAATAGGTTGGCACGACTAGCCACGGCCGTCAGGGTAGGGCAGTACGGTTGCACGCCGTGCCCATTCTCCACGCCGTCGTGCTCGGCCTCGTGCAAGGGCTGGCCGAGTTTCTGCCGATCTCATCGAGCGGTCATCTGCTGTTGGTGCCGTGGCTCTTCGGGTGGCACGACTTCGATACGCCAGCGATCGAAAAGGCTGTCGACGGTGCGTTGCACCTCGGCACGCTGCCTGCAGTCGTCGCGTCCTTTCGGCGCGAGCTCGTTGTGTACGTGCGGGACGGTGTCTCGATGGTGGTGCATCGGCAACGGCCGGCGACGCCCGAGGGACGTCTTGCTTGGTTGCTGGTGTTGTCGGCGATTCCCGCCGCGATCGTTGGCGCGTTGGCCGAGAACTACATCGACGAAAAGCTCGGCACGCCGTTTCTGATCGCGGTGTCGCTGATCGTGTTCGGTGTGCTGTTGGCGTGGGCAGATCGTCGTGCCGGTCAACGCACGCTCGCCGACTACACACGCCGCGATGCGCTCAGCGTTGGTACCGCGCAGATCCTGTCGCTAAATCCCGGCACGTCGCGCAGCGGCATCACCATCACCGCCGCCCGCTACTTGGGGTTCGACCGCGACGCCGCCGCGCGAGCGAGTTTCCTGATGGCGATCCCGGTCACCGCTGGCGCGGTGGCGTTCAAGTTGCTCAAACTTGTCGACGACGGTGTGCCCGACGGACTGGGCGTGCCGATGGTTGTCGGCGTTGTGACATCGGGCATATCCGGCTGGCTGGCCGTGTGGGGCACGTTGCGACTGGTGCGCACGCACAGCTTCACACCGTTCGTCATCTACCGCATTGCGCTCGGTGTCGTCGTGTTGAGCCTGTTGGCAACGGGCGTACGCTGACTATGTGAGTAACGACAATGTGAGCAACGACAATGTGAGCAACAACATCATTCTTCAGCGTGTGCCGCTGGGATTTCAGTGGCCGACATCCGATCCATTTCTCTTCTGCGTGCACCACCTCGATCTGTACCCGAACGGCAATGGCTCGTTCGGCCCGCAGGCGTCGCTCGCCGGCCGTTCAATCGGTAACGACTTTGATCCGATCGACGGTTGGCGGATGTACCACGGCAGCACCGTTCCCGGTTTCCCCGAGCACCCGCACCGTGGCTTCGAGACGATCACGTTCGCGCGCAAAGGCTTCATCGATCACAGCGACTCGATGGGTGCCGCCTCGCGCTTCGGGCGTGGCGATGTGCAATGGATGACCGCCGGTCGCGGCGTCGTGCACAGCGAAATGTTCCCGCTGCTCGACAGTGATGGTCCGAACACCGTCGAGTTGTTTCAAATCTGGATGAACCTGCCCGCCACCGACAAGATGGTCGAGCCGTACTTCACAATGCTGTGGAGTAGCGACATACCCGTGCACCACCACATCGACGACGCAGGGCTGGTCACCGATGTGACGGTGATCGCTGGCGCGTACGACGGGCTGACGGCACCGACTCCGCCGCCGTCTTCGTGGGCGGCGCGTGCGGAAGCCGACGTTGCAATTTGGCATGTCGTGATGGCACCGAACAGCACCATCACGCTGCCGGCCGCGGCAAGTGCCGACACGAATCGTGTGCTGTACGTCTTCGAAGGTTCAGTGTCGATCGATGGCGACGACATCGCTGAATCGACCGGCGCCGTCGTCGTCGCCGATCGCGCGGCACCGCTTCGTGCAGGCGACGCGGGTGCTGAGATCCTCGTGCTACAGGGTCGTCCAATCGGCGAACCCGTCGCGCAGTACGGGCCGTTCGTGATGAACACTCGTGCCGAGATCGACCAGGCATTTGCCGATTACCGGCGAACTGGCTTTGGTGGCTGGCCGTGGGATCGACCCGATCCGGTGCACGGCGGCGACGCCCAACGTTTCGCGCGTCATGCCGGTGGCCGCGTCGAGCAACCGGCCGCCGTCGATCAAACGAGCTGAGCCTTCACGCGATCGAAGTTGGCCACAGAAAATCGTTCGACGACGCGATCGCCATCGAAATGCATGACGGTGATGCCCTGTTCCGAGACACGCCGACCGGAAGCTGGGATCCCCTCGATTTCGCCGGTGTGTGTCGCGTGCATGGTGAACGTGTAACCGATCTTCGAGTCGCTTTCCACGAACTCGTGGGGCTCGAGAACAACGTCGGAGAATGCCGCGAAGAATCGCTCGTAGAACGCTGTGAGCTCGCTCTTGTTCATCGGTAGCCGGGAGTAGCCGTACATGGCGATTCGATAGCTGTAGAGCTCGAGGTGGCCCTTCAGGTCGCGAGCATTCCACGCTTCGATTGCACGGTCGAGCGCCTGACGCTGAACGCTTTTGTTGCTCACCCGTGTCCTCCGTTTGACGTCGCGAATCCGATGTACGCTCGGCCAAATGTTAGGTCGGCGCTTGCACCAAGCCACCGTTGCCGTCAGTACCGGTCGACCGAGGGGTGTCGGCGAGCCATTGAATCACCCGATCGTTCTCGCGAGCAACATTCGCGGTGAAGCCGGTGAATATTCACGCACCCACGGCACCGCGACATGGCTTGGGCTGGAGGAGGCGGTAGGTGCGTTGGAGGGTGGTCGTGCGATTTCGTTCTCGTCCGGAATGGCAGCTGCCTCGGGCGCGTTGTTCGCGCTATCGCCGAAGGTGCTTGTGCTGCCCACAGATTCGTACCTTGGCGTGCGTGCACTGGTCGCCGATCACGTGCAACAGGGACACCTGCGGACGCGTGCGGTCGACATCGCCGACACGGATGCTGTCGTAGCCGCGCTGGACGGTGCCGACGTCGTGTGGATCGAGACACCGACCAATCCAACTCTCGATGTTGCCGACGTGCCCAGAATTTGTGCGGCGGCAACCGCGCAAGGCGTGCGCGTCGTAGTTGACAGCACGTTTGCGACGCCGATCTATGCGCAGCCGCTCAGCGATGGCGCGACGATCGTGATTCACAGCGGCACCAAGTTCATCGGTGGACACAGCGATCTACTGATCGGGTTGGCGGTGACCACTGACGACGCGATGTACGACCGGCTGCACCAAGCCCGGTTGGTCAATGGCAGTACGCCGGGCGCGCTGGAAGCATTCCTCGCATTGCGCGGTGTACGCACGTTGCCGCTGCGCATGGAGCGTGCACAGGCGAACGCGATGAAGTTGGTCACGCGGTTGCGCGCTCATGAGGCTGTGGCGACGGTGCGCTATCCGGGTTTTGGTGCAATGGTCGCCTTCGAGTTGAAGGGTGGAGCCGCCGCGGCCGATGCTGCCTGTCGGGCCGTGAAGTTGATCGTGCCGGCCACAAGTCTCGGTGGGGTAGAGACCACCATGGAGCGCCGACAGAAATACGCCGGCGATGCGCACGTACCCCCTGGCCTGATCCGCATCAGCGTCGGCATCGAGCACATTGACGACATCTGGGACGATTTGGCTGACGCGTTCGGAGGAACGCCATGAATTGGCCACCGCCCCAGTTTCCAACTGGGTCGACGGCAGAACCTCGAAAGCCCGCGAGCAAACGTGGCCTGGCAATTGTGGTCGCGTTGGTTGTGCTGGTCGGTGTCGGTGTGTTCGTCGTCACCCGCGACAACGACGAACCCAAGAAGTCGAGCGGCGAAGAAGCGGGCGAGGTGATCGGAGCGGATGGCGGAGTGGTTACAATTCCCGACTCCGACGCGGTCGGTGGTGGCATCAGCATGTTGGTACCCGCGGGTGCGCTTGCTGCCGACACGCAGGTGACCATCTCGACCTCACCCGGGCGCAGCGGCGAAATTCTCGGGCTCGCCGATGAGGACGTCGACGTGTGGTCAGCGCTCGCCAACTACGCACTCGACAATGACAACACACTGCTGGACCCCGTGTTCGGGTCGTTGGTGCTCGCGTCGCTGACCGAGTTCACCGGCCCTGTGATCGAGTTCGGGCCAAATGCACTCGCGCTCAACCAATCCGCAATGGTGTCGGTACCGCTCGACCTCCTCGACTTCCCGGAGGGCACACTGCCGGTCGTACTAATGGAGAGTGTCAGTGGGTGGGAGGTTCTCGATACCGCAACCGTCGACGCCGCAAACGGTGTCTTACTCTTCCAGGTTCCGCACTTCAGCAGGAGCTTTATCGGTCGCATCTTTGGCAACGTATGGTCGAACCCCTCCGCCGCGACCTTGCCCGGACAATACGAACAGGCACTTGCAACGCTCGCCGCCGGTCCGGCCGAGCGCGTCACCGACGGTGTGATGCGGGCCGTGCTGTGCGGTACGACGCCGAGCTTCAATGCGGCAGCCTTGCCGAGCGCGGGCACACTCTTCGACTACCTCGGCTTCGAAACGACCCGAGTGAGCAATGCGCCCGCCGGCGCGCTCACGCGAATTGAAGACGCGTTGAAGGCGCACTTCGCCGCGGCAGGCGGCACCTCCACCACGGGTCCTCGCGACTTCACCTTGGAGATGCTCATCCAACTCGCGATGACCGAGACCGGTGGCGATCCGTTTCAGGCGCTTGTTCTTGCGCACGACGTTCTGCGTGACAATCGCAACTCGCCTTCGATCCAGAATGTGATGGAGATTGTGCGCGGCGACAACGGCGATGAACGCGGCGCTCGCTACCACCTGCTCGGGACCGCGATCTACGCGTTCGCGTACCAGCATTTCCGAGACACCAATCAGCTCGGCACGTTCTGGCCACCGCGGCCCGAGACCGTTACTCGGTGGGAGGAGGCGTGGGTTTCGGGCGACATTCAAACAGACACGGTCGAGTATGCGGTCGATCGCATGGGAGCCCAGTTGGGCCGCGACCTCTATCGCGAGTACACGACAGCCGCCGCCGGGGGTCAGTCGGACACAAGGGACCTGCTGTGCGCGCCAACCACCCCCACAACATCGACAACACCAACTACGACGGTGCCGCCCGTTGTTGTGCTCGGTAGCGGTTATGTACAAGCGACTCTGATCTGGTCGGGCGATTCCGACATGGACCTGCATGTTGTCGAGCCCAACGGCGAGGAAACCATGTTTGGGGCGAAGGAGTCCTCGACCGGCGGGCAGCTCGACCACGACGACATCCCATCGTGTGGCATCGAGACGGGCAGCCATGTCGAGAACATCTTCTGGCCGGTCGACTTGGCACCGCCGGGCCAATACGTCGTGTACGTGCAGTTCTACAACGCGTGCGTGGAAGGGTCGAGCCAGTCGGTTCAACTGACGGTGCGGGTGGACAGTGTGGTCGTCATCAGCGAGGCGATCACGCTTGTTGATGATGGAGTGTCGACGATGTACACATTCACCGTGACGTAAGCCCGACAACAAGCGCGCCGGACGCCACCTGCACACTGACGGCG
>JANWKM010000120.1 GCA_025451395.1 Ilumatobacteraceae bacterium | reverse complement strand
TATCTCGTAGGTGGTTGTCGGGGGTGACGGCGATCACTGTGCGGGGTGGTTGTGAGGATTGTGTGAGCGAGTGAATAACGATCAGCGATACTGCACGGATGGATGTCAATGCATCACTGGAGGCACCATGTACTGCCGATGTCTTGTTCGGTCTCGTCGACGACCTCTCCAGGTATCCCTACTGGATCGACCTCGTGCACCGCGCCGATGCGGTGCCGGATCCGCAGTTCGACGTCGTCGCTGAGGCCGTGTGGCTAGTCGAGCTGCGGGCACGCGTCGGCCCATTGGCACGCAGTAAACGGCTACGCATGAAACGCACTGAACACGACACAGTCGCGCGTCACGTCGTCTTCACGCGAGCAGAGGCCGACTCGCGCCGGCACAGCGCATGGGAGTTGACGGCCGACGTCGCCCCAGCGGCAGGCGGCAGTGCACTGAGCATGCACCTGCATTACGGCGGCGGGTTGTGGACCGGCGGAATTTTCGAGCGCGCGCTTGCCGATCAGATCACAAACGGTCGCGCCCGGCTGGTGGCGCTGGCGAGCGCCACGCACTGAACCGTCCATCCGGGCGTCGTTCGAGGTGCAGTGGCATCCCAAAACACTCGCTGAGCGTTGCAGACGTAAGGCAACGCTCGATCGGACCCTTCGTCACGACCTTGCCGTCGCGCAACATCAACACGTGCGTCATTCCCGGTGGGGTTTCGTCGATGTGATGGGTGACGAATACCAGCGGCGGAGCTGCCGGGTCGAGTGTCAGCTCGCCGAGTGCCTCGATCTGTTGCTCGCGGCCGCCGAGGTCGAGTCCTGCGCTCGGTTCATCGAGCAACACCACGCCTGGTTCGTTCATCAGCGCGCGGGCGAGTACGACGCGTTGCTGTTCGCCCGACGACACCGTTGCCATCGACCGTTCCGCGAGCTCACCAACGCCCATTCGGGCAAGTAGTTCTCGCGCGTGCCACTCGTCGTCAGCGGTGTAGCGATGCCACCACGGTTCGAGCGCCGCATATTTGGCGGTCATCACCACGTCGAGACAGCGCAGAGTCGGCCGCAACTGGGCGGTGAGGGCGGCCGACACGAACCCGACCCGCCGCCGTAGCTGGCGTACGTCAGTACGGCCGAGCCGTTCGCCGAGCACTTCCACGGTTCCCGACGATGGGTGTTCATACATTGAGGCGATGCGCAACAGGGTGGTCTTGCCACTGCCGTTGGGTCCCAGAACCAGCCAGCGTTCGCCATCGCTGACCATCCAGCTCAGCGGGGCCAAAATGAGGCGGTCGTTTCGGGTGAAGGTGACCTGAGAGAGGTTCAGAACGACAGCCATAAGACCGATGAGGATACGGCGGCTGTTACGCACGCCTGGCGCTCCATGCCCCCGGAGAAACCCAACGAATGTAACGAAAATGACCCACCTGTTAGCTTCCAAGCCGATGCGTCGCACTGTCGCCATGCTGATCACGGTGTGCGCGCTCGCCCCGATGGCACGCGAGAACGGGGTTCGGGCGGACGAGTCCGACACACAGCAGGCGGCAAAGGAGATCGCCGACGCCCGTGAACGTGCCAACGCGGCGACCGATGCCTACTTCGCGGCCGAGTCTCTGCTCGATCAACTCGTGCTCGAGGGCCAAGCGCTCGAAGCCGAGATCGCAGATCTACAACACGACGTGAGCGCCCTGCAGGATCGTGTACAGCAGGTGGCGGTCAATCGTTTCACCCGGTCCAGTTCTGGAGGCTCGCCGCTGCTCAACGGGTTTGCCAATGCCGAAGAGCAGATGCAGGTGGCTGCCCTCACGCAAGTGATCACCGACACGTCGGAAGAAGACTTCGACGAATTCGACTCGCTCAACCGCGACCTCGCCGACAAGACCGACGAGTTGGGTGCCAAGCGCGCGGAGACAGAAGCTCAACGCGCGAGTGCGGCTGCACTACGCGATAAGGCGACGGCCGAGGTCGAGCACCTGAAGGACGTCGAAGCCGAGCGACTGCAGGACGACGCAGTGCGCAAGGCGCTAAAGGCAGAAGAGCGCACGCGCGCCGCCAAGGCTGCACTTGAAGAAATGCAGCAGGCTGTCACATCGACGACGATCGACCTCGAAGACATCGATGCCCCTGGTCAACAACCCACCAACCCCGCGATCGAGGCCGAGGTCGGCAGTGGTGGGCAGACTGGCGGCGGTGGCAGTGGCGGGCGACCCGGTGGTGCCGGTGGCGCCGACTACGGCGGTCCTGGATGGGTCTGCCCGACGGGTGACGCGGCCGTCGGGTTCGGCGACACATGGGGCGCGCCGCGCAGCGGTGGTCGCCACCATCAAGGCGTCGACATGATCGGTCCCCGCGGCACTCCGTTGCTGGCGATCGTCGACGGTGTCGCCATCGACCGCGAGGGACGTCTCGGTGGCCTCACGATTCACTTCGTGGGGACCGATGGCAATACGTACTTCTACGGACACCTCGACGCTTACGGTCTGGTCGGTCCCGTGCTCGCTGGCGACGTCATCGGGTATATGGGTGACACCGGCAACGCCAAGTTCAGCACGCCGCACTTGCACTTCGAGATCCACCCCGGCGGCGGTCCGGCGGTCAACCCTTATCCGACCGTGCGCGCGCACTGCTGAGCACGACCGGTTGGCCGGCGGCGAGTTGTCCGCATGCCGCGTCGATGTCGGTGCCACGATTTCGGCGCACCGTTGCGTTGATGCCGAGACCGACCAGCGACTGGTGAAATTTCGCGACATGTGCCGCCGAGGAACCGACTGTCGGATAACCCGGTGTCGGATTGAGCGGAATCAAGTTGACGTGCGCGGGCAGTTTGAAGCGTCGGCAGAGATCTGCAAGTTCGGCGGCATCGCGAGATCGGTCGTTGACACCATCGATGAGTGCCCATTCGAAACTCAGTCGCCGACCTTTCGCATCGAGATAGTCCGCACACGCCTCCATTAAGTCCTTCAGCGGATACCGCTTATTGATAGGGACCAACTCATCGCGCAGTGCGTCGTTGGCCGCATGTAACGAGACGGCGAGATTGACGGGCAGTTGCTTCTCGCTGAGTGAGCGGATGCCAGGCACAAGACCGACGGTGCTGAGAGTGATGTGGCGCGCGGACAGTCCGATTGCGCCGTGCAATCGCTCGACGGATTCCCACACCGCAGGCAGGTTGGCCATCGGCTCACCCATACCCATGTACACGACGTTGGCGAGTCGACGACCCATCGTGCGCGCATCACGAGCAGCGACGACAACCTGCTCGACGATCTCGCCCACTGACAGTTGGCGCGTGAAGCCGGCCTGACCGGTGGCACAAAATCCGCACCCCATTGCGCAGCCGGCTTGGCTGCTGACACAGACCGTGACTCGGTCGGGGTACAGCATCAGCACTGTCTCGATGCGACTGCCGTCGGCGAGCGACCAGAGATATTTCACCGTGTCGCCGCCGTCACTGACGGTGCGCACGAGCTGTGTCAGGGCGGAGGGCAATTCGACCGCGAGGCGTTCACGCAGCGACTTCGGCACGTTGGTGATATCTGCGGGCGCGGCAAGCTGCGTGTAGAGCCCATCCCACAATTGGTCGAGTCGATAGCGGGGCTCGCCGTCAAGCAACTCGGCAAGCGACTCGCGCGTCGGCGTGTACAGCGAGCTTGTTAGCGGAACGCTCACGCGGGCAACGCGTCGGCTGCCAGGGCGGTGTAGCTGGCGATGCGATCGCGGACCACGTCGAGGCTTGCGGTCCAGAACGCCTGGTCGGTCACGTCGAAGCCGAACACGGCGGCAAGTTCCTCGGCCGTGTTCATGCCGGCGCGCGACAGAGCATCGTCGTAGTGCGCTTTGAAGCGTTCGGGGTCTTGCTGATATTGCGCGAACAGCCCGAGACCGAACAGCAACCCGTAGGTGTACGGCCAGTTGTAGAAGTGCGAACTGTAGTAGTGCGGCTTCACCGCCCACATGTACGGGTGGGCGGTCGATTGCAACAACCCGTCGCCATAGGCGTCGGCCTGTGCCTGTTGCATCAGCGCGTTGAATTCACTCACACCCAGGGTGCGTCGCTGGCGGCGTGCGAACACTTCGGTCTCGAACAGGAAACGGCTGCGAATATCGACCACGACCTGCGCCGTGCCCTGCAGGTCTACGTCGAGCAACGCCAGACGGTCGTTGCCGGTGAGCCGTTGCAGTCCTTCTTCCACCACGAGTGTCTCGCAGAAGATGCTCGCCGTTTCGGCCAGTGCCATCGGAAGCGAACGTTGCATCGCCGTGCGCTGCGCGAGTTGCGTGTTGTGGTACGCGTGGCCCAGTTCGTGGGCAGTGGTCTGCGCCGAGTCGACGCTGCCACTCCAGTTCAGGAATACGAGCGAACGGTCGCCAACGAGGGGCATGCAGAACGCACCACCCTGTTTGCCTGCACGCGGTCCCGCGTCGACCCATTTCTCATTGAGTGCCCGATCGACCAAACCGTTCAGTCCGCCGCCGTACGACGCGAACGCATTGCGCACGATCTGCACCCCGTCGTCCCACGAGATCGCTGGTGGCGAGAACGGAAGCGGTGCCACCAGGTCGTACCAGGGCAACGGTCCGTCGTGGCCGAGCAGACGTGCCTTGGAACGCATCCAGCCGCGCAGGTCGGCGAGTGACTCGGTGATCGCCTCCTGCATGGCATCGAACGTGGCGCGACTGACACTGTTCGCGAACAACGACGCGTCGAGTGGCGACTGCCAACCACGACGCCGGTTGACCACGTTCGCTTCCCCCTTGACCGCGTTCATCGCTGCCGCGCATACCGGGGCGACGGTTGGCCAGGTCGCCATCTCGGCGTCGTAGGCAGCCTTGCGCACGGCCTGATCGCCGTGCGTCGCGAGTCCGCGTACCTTGGCCATCGGCATTGTCGTTTCCACTACCGTCGTTTCCACTACCGTCGTGTCACCGTCGGGCATCTTCACGGGCACCATCAGCTGCGATGTCACCACGCCGTGCAATTGATCCCACGCCGACGAGCCGGTGCTGACCAGGTCGGCGTACAAACCTTCTTCGCTCTCACCCATCTGGTGCTCGGCTCGCCGCGCCAGCTTGTCGAGCGGCCCATAATGCTCGGCGACCTGCTCGCTGACGGTCGCGAGAGCGTCGACGCCCAACGAGCTGAGCCACGCCGCGAGGCGAGCAGTGAGCGGACGCTGGCGAACATCGACCATGTCGAACTCACCCAACAATCCCTCGGCGGTCTCGTTGTAACTGTCGGTTGTCGTGGTGGCCAAGATGTACGCCGCGGTGAGATCGGCGTGCTCGCGCAGCTGGTTGGACGCGATGATGACGGCGTCGGCAGCGCGACCGTCGGCCTCGGTCACGGGCCGTGACTCGGTGGCCCTGATGCCATGCTCCTCGAACAGTGCCTCCAGGCGGCTCATATCCGCACCACAGCGGTCCATCGCATCACCGAACGAGCGAGACTCGAAGGATTCGTGAATGTCGCTGACGTTCCAACGCGGCAGCGAGTCTTCGGCAGTTTGCTTGCTCTCGACGGCGGTCATCGGGTGTCTCCCTGTCGTTGAACTAGAGGGCCTGTTCGGCGATAAGCAACATCGGTGTGCGCGGTCTCAAACCCGAGCGATTCGTACAGTTTTACCGCGGCGGCGTTGTCGGCTTCGACGTAGAGCATGGCCACATTCGAACCGATTTCGCTCAGATGCCGCAAGCCAGTAACCGTCAGCGCTCGCCCAAGGCCGAGTCCGTGAAAGTCGGGATGAACAGCAATCACGTAGATCTCGCCGACGCCATGCGCATGAACCTTGGTCCAGCAGAACGCGGCCAGACGACCATCGCGTTCATGCAGCAGGAATCCGGCCGGGTCGAACCACGGTTGACGCATTCGTTCACGCAGGGTTGCGAGATCCCAACAACCCTGCTCGTGATGCCAGGTGAACGCCGCGTTGTTCACGTCCAACCACGCCTGCTCGTCCTGGCCGACCACGAACGGTCTCACCGGCACCTTGTTCGTAGCAGCGAGGGTCGCGTCCGTGTCGTCAAGGTCAAGGGGAAGCGAACGACGCATGTTGAGCAGGCGTCGGTAGGGAGGCGGCATATGCAGCGAATCTGCCAATGCCGCGTCGGCCGGCTGCTCGTGGCCCCACCACGTCACGTCTGCGCCTCCGGGCAAGTCGGCGACGAGGGAATTGACCACTAGCTCGCGAACAGCGGCGTCGTCGGCAACGCAGTCGATGGTGTACGCGTCGTCGCCGGCAAGCGCTTGGGCGTAGCCAATTATTGCGGTGTCGTGCATGGCCGCTGCTTGCGCGATCGCGGCGGGGTCGGGCGAGGCTCCGCTGAAGCGACTGCACCCGTGCGGCCGAGTCGCTGCCAGGAAGTCCTGTACGGCTCGTCGGTCGGGTGTGGAAAGCACATCGGGTGTGCGTGACCGCGCCATTCGCCCGAGGCTACCGGTCACCGAATGGTCCACCCGGTCCCATCGGTAGCCTCGGGGCGATGGCTGTCCTTCGTGCACATGTAGTTGCCGAGCGACTGACCCTCGAATACCCGCAGGCTGTGTGTGAACTTGATCATCGCAACCCGTTCGAGTTGCTCGCTGCAACTATCTTGTCGGCACAGACGACAGACGCACGCGTGAACCTGGTGACGCCTGAGTTGTTCGCGCGCTATCCCGATGCCAAGTCGTTGGCGGTCGCCGATCCGGCCGTCGTGCAAGAGATCATCCGCTCTGCGGGTTTCTACCAAGCCAAGACGCGCAACCTCCTCGCGATGGCGCAGGCGCTCATCGATCGCTTCGAGGGAGAAGTGCCGACGGCGTTAGAGGATCTCGTGACGCTCGCGGGTGTCGGACGCAAGACGGCGAACGTCGTGCGCAGCGTTGGGTTCGGTCTGCCCGGACTGCCCGTTGATACTCACGTTGGTCGGCTGAGTCGGCGGTTGGGTCTCACCGAGGAGACCGACCCGGTCAAGGTGGAGGCAGACCTCGGGCGTTATCTGCCGCCGGAAGCGTGGGGCGATTTCAGTCTGCGGATGATCCTGCACGGTCGACGAGTGTGCGCGGCGAAGCGACCACTGTGCGCGGAGTGCACTCTCGAGGACGTGTGTCCGTCGTCAATAATGCCGCGCTCGCGAAAATAACTCGGTTGCTCTGCCATTGCTTGTGCCGTTGCTATAACCTCGCTTTGTCACGCAGCGTGGCCGGTTGCACCACTTTTCGGCCGGTGTATAGTGAACTCACCAACCAGGTTCCCGCCACCTGGTTTGCGTGCGACGCCGGGATCCGCCGCCTGGCGTCGCTGAGCGACGGCCCCGCGAGGGGCCGTCGCCGCGTTTTCACCCACAGTGACCATCTGGCGTCGCCGATTCAAGTCGTTTCGTCGGCCAATTTCGCCGCGCGCCGTAGGCACCTGGCCGCGGTGCGCAGCGCGCGTTCCGCTTCCACGAGAGCCGTCACGACGTCGTCACGCTGATGCAGTTGATAGCCAGGTACCAGCTCGCCGACCTCCTGTTGATAGCGATCGACGTGGTCGGCCTTCACGGACAGGGCGGCTGATGCGTTCACCGGCATGCGGCATTCTCGCGTACCCGTTGCAGCCGCGCCGATACGCTGCGGCGCCATGGCTAGCAAGATGCAGTACCGCCGACTCGGTCGTAGCGGCTTACAGGTTTCGCTGCTCTCATTCGGCAGTTGGGTCACCTTCGACAATCAGTTGGGCGACGACCTGGCGTTGGAGTGCATGCAGACGGCCTACAAGAGCGGCTGCAACTTCTTCGACAACGCCGAGGCGTACGCCGGCAGCGGAAGCGAAGCGCAAATGGGTCGCGTGTTGAAGCAGCTGGGCTGGGGGCGACACACGTACGTCGTCAGCACCAAGTACTTCTGGGGGATTCACGGCAACGTGCGCAACATGCGCAACACGCTCAATCGTAAATATCTGTCGCAGGGCATTGATGGCTCGCTCGAACGGATGCAACTCGATTTCATCGATCTCGTTTTCTGCCATCGCCCCGACCCGGACACACCGATCGAAGAAACCGTGTGGGCGATGAGCGACATGGTCAGTCAGGGCAAGGCCCTGTATTGGGGGACGAGCGAGTGGGCGGCCGACGACATACGTGCCGCGTGGGAGATCGCCGACCGTCATCATCTACACAAGCCGGTCATGGAGCAGCCGCAGTACAACCTGTTTGCGCGCGACCGTGTCGAGACCGAGTACGCGCGTTTGTACGACGAGATCGGCCTTGGCACCACAACTTGGAGTCCGCTGGCGAGTGGATTGCTGACCGGCAAGTACAGCGGCGGCGTGCCCAAGGACAGCCGCGGCGCGCTTCCCGGGTACGAGTGGTTATCAGATCGCGTCACCGACCCCGACGCCCTCAAGAAGGTCGAATTGTTGCGACCGATTGCTGCCGAGCTCGATTGCACATTGGCTCAGTTGGCGATCGCCTGGTGCGCCAGCAACCCTCATGTCTCGACGGTTATCACGGGTGCCAGCCGTCCGAGCCAGGTAGTCGAGAACTTTGCCGCCCTCGCTGTGGTGTCGCGTATCACACCCGAGGTGAAAGCCCGCATGGAATCAATAGTCGGGTTAACCTCTATCTAATGCGCGCTTCACTCTCCGAGCTTCTCTCCACCGGACGGATCTTGCTGACCGACGGTGCCACCGGCACTAACTACTTTGCAGGCGGCCTGATGTCGGGTGATCCGCCGGAACTTTGGACCGTCGACCGACCCGACGCAGTAATGGATCTGCACCGCAGGTTCGTCGAAGCAGGCTCCGACATCATCCTGACCAACACCTTCGGGTGCAACCGTCAACGGTTGAAGTTGCATAACGCACAGGACCGCACCTACGAGCTGGCGCGCAAAGCTGCCGAGCTGGCGTGCCAGGTTGTCGATTCGGTTGATCGCCCGGTTGTCGTGGCCGGCTCTGTCGGGCCGACCGGCGAGCTCTTCGAGCCTTTGGGTTTGCTGACCCACGACGACGCGGTGGCCTCGTTCACCGAACAGATCCGGGGACTGAAAGACGGTGGTGCCGACGTTGCGTGGATCGAGACGATGTCGTCGCCGGAAGAAGTGCATGCAGCGGCCACTGCCGCGATCGCTGTCGGGCTGCCCTATGTCGCGACATGCTCATTCGATACCGCCGGTCGCACGATGATGGGATTGATGCCGGGCAACTTCGCTGAAGTGCTCGCCGTCGAGACCGTGCCCCCGGTCGCCATGGGAGCCAACTGCGGTGTCGGCGCTCCCGACATTCTCGTGTCGATTCTCGAGATGGAGGGCTGCCCGCACCCACTCGTGACGAAGGGCAACTGCGGCGTGCCGCACTTCGAGGGAACCGAGATCGTCTACTCGGGAACGCCCGAGTTGATGGCGCGCTACGCGACCACCGCTATCGATGCGGGCGCGCAAATCGTCGGCGGTTGCTGCGGCACTACGCCCACGCACATCGCTGCGATGCGTGAGGCCATCGATGGTCACACACGGGGCGAGCGTCCTACCGTGGAAACGATCGTTGGACTCGTTGGTGCGCTGGTCAACTCGGCGCCGTCGGCGACGGTCGAGCGTCGCAGCCGTCGGACCCGCGACTAGATACCCAACCAGAGGTGCAGGACGGCTACTGAGAGGGGCACCTGATCCGCTGGCGCTGCATCGGTGATGGCGGTTCGAATTGTGTAGATCGCGCTGTTGGCGTAGATGAAAACCATTGAGGTCGGATCGATCCATGCGTTGACCAGCGTGGCGTCAGCCAGCGCGGTGCTCGGCCCTACCGCTAGCTGTACGTCCTCGAACCTGGCCTGATCGCCGGCGTCGATGAGTAGCGCCAACGTGATAACGCGGTTCTGTTCGTTCAGTCCGCGGAACTCACAGGTACCCGCGGCGACCACCTGACCGTCGGCCAACGGGATCCCTACGATCGCGGAGATCGCGCTCGGCGCCGGCATCTGCGCGCAGTCGGAGATGAACGTCGTCGGCACATCGAGCGGAAACGTCGTCGCAATATCCGGTATCGAGGCGCCTGGCACCGTAGTCGACGCGTCACCGGGCAGGCCGCCGCTGGTCTTGG
>JANWKM010000119.1 GCA_025451395.1 Ilumatobacteraceae bacterium | reverse complement strand
AGCACGGCGTAGTGGCGCAATCCCATCGCGTTGGCGCCGTCGACGGTGAACGACACCACCACGCGCGGGTTGCGTTCGATGTTCTGCATCTTCTTGCCATCGCCGAGATGCCCCACTAACACCTCGTCCTCGTCGCGGCCCAGCCAGACGACGGTCACCTGCGGTGACCCATCGGGGTTGAGTGTTACGAGATGCCCGTACACACCTCGATCGATTGCCGCTGTCAATTCCGGATGCAGTTTCACGACCAACCCGTAGACGCGCCGTGTCTGTTAACAAACACGGCGCGTCTACTGAATGGCTAGTCCTTCATGCCGCTTGACGCTTCGAGTTCGCGCTCGATGGCCAGCAGCTCTTCCTTGGTGCCCTGCACCTTCGGGCCGGTGAACCACTTCTTCCCGCTCAACATCCAGTACAACCCGAATGCGATGAACGAAAGGATGATCAGTGGTCCCGTGAAGTTGAAGTTGTTCTGCCTGAAGAAGGTGTTTCCAGCACCGTCATCGAAGAACAGGTTCTTCTTGCCCCAGATTGGCCAGAACGGCCGGAACAGTGGCGCGAAGAAGAGAATAGTGATGAAGGCGATCCAGACAATTGCAGTCCAACCGACCAGCTTGTGCTTCCCTTTCAGGTTCCATGGGCCGGTCTTGAAATCTGGATTGGTGAGACGCAAGAAGATCGGAATCGCGTAGGCGATATAGAGCCCAATCACACAGATGCCGGTCATCGCGAAGAACGCCGTCGAATACCGCCCGGCGCCGTCGCCTCGCACGTACAACGAGCTCGCTCCCAATATCGCCGACAGCACCACACCAAGCCATACAGAGTTCGTTGGTGTGCGCGTCTTCTTGTTGATCTTGTGCCAATACTTCGACCCGGGCAGCGCACCGTCGCGGCTGAACGCATAGATCATCCGGCTGTTAGCGGTGACCGCTGCCATGCCACAGAAGAACTGGGCAACGACGCAGATGAACACCAACAACTTGGCAGTACCTGTACCGACGGCGCTCGAGATCAGCCGGTTGGCGGCATTGACCAGGAACGGATCCTCGGCGGGGCCATAGGCCAGGGCGGCGTACGCCGCGTCGCCGTCGGCGCCTTTCTTCGGCAGTGCCGCGATCATCGACACGTTAAGCACGAGTGCTGCAATCGCAGAGATGTAGATCGAGCGCACGATCGCTTTCGGTGCCTCGGTACGCGCACCCCTCGTCTCCTCACTGACGTGAGCCGACGCATCGAAACCGGTGATCGTGTATTGCGCGAGCAACAGTCCGAGAGCGAATAGGTAGACCGTGACCATTAGACCGGTTCCCATCCAACCTGTCAGGCCGGGCGGCGCCTTGTCGAACGCACCACCGATACCACGCTTGTTGTCGGGCGCCACGAACAATACGCCGGCAATGATTAATACGCCGACGACGTGCCACCACACGCTGATGTTGCCAAGCACCTTGACTAGATTGATGCTGAACGTGTTCAGCAAGCCGTGCGCGATCAAGACCAGAACAAAGATCAGGAAGATTCCATTCACGGTCAGTCGATAGCTGTCATCGAACATTCGGATGAAGTAGCCGATGAAGATCGCGAGTGCGTAGTCGACGCTGGCGATCACGCCAATTTGGCCGAGCAGGTTGAACCAGCCGGTGAACCACGACCAGCGAGCGCCGTTCTTCTTAGCCAGCTTCGCTGACCAGTAATACAAACCGCCGGCAGTCGGATACGCGGAACAGATCTCGCCCATCGCCATACCGACCATCAACGCGAAGAATCCGACGATGATCCATCCGAGCGTGATCACTCGCGGGCCGCCTGTCACCATGCCCAGCCAGAATGATGTCATTCCGCCAGCCAAGATCGAGATGATCGAGAAGCTGATCGCGAAGTTACTGAACGTGGACATACCGCGATGCAATTCCTGGGCGTAGCCCATTTCATGCAATTGGTTGCGGTCGTCCTCCACGGTCGTTGCCATGGATTCCCCCCTCATGTAGTGGCCGATGTTCCGGCCGTTGCCTAGGGAGTGTTTAGCACGTCCAAAAAGGTGCTCTGAGCGACCGATTCGCAGAACCAATCGACGATCCGTTCAGCGTTCTGTCGGCTCTCCTCTACGGCCGCGCGAGTAGTCGCGAGTAACTCGTCGGGGCTCGAACCGACGCGCACCAACTCCTCCGCACCAAAACTAGATTCCGCCCAACGGCGCAACATCGTCTCGGTTGCCTCCGGATGGAATTGTGTGCTGAACATGCGGCCCAACCGCCACGCCTGCGGCCCAACCGCGCTACGGGCCAACTCGGTGGCGTGGCCGGGCACGGTGACGACGTCGTAGTGCCACTGCATCCATGGACCCTCAGCGATCACCATCGGTTCGTCGCTGACCACATTCATCCAGCCGATCTCGGCCTCGCGAGCCTTCTCGACGGTGCCGCCGAGTGCGTGCGCCATCACCTGGTTGCCGAAACAGATGCCATACACGGGTACGCCACGGCGCGCCGCCTCGTGAATGACTCCGGTTTCTGCCTGCACACTGCTCGCAACGTTCGGCCAATAGACGCTCCACTCGCTGCCCAGCAGCAGAACCAAGTCATTGCCATCGAGGCTCGGCCATTCTCCCGGCGCCTCGCGATGACACTCGGTGAAGGCGTAACCGTGAGATCGGAATCGCTCGCCGACAAATCCGGGGTCGGCATCGTTGGCATTGGCGATGAGGAGGGCATGCACGAGCGGTACGGTAGTCGCCGTGAAACCACTCGTGCTGATCGTCGGTCGTCGAGTTGCGGAGGCGAAAGGCGTTCGCGGCGAGCCGTTCGCGGCCGGCCGTCGCTACTTCGAAGCCATCGCTAAGGCTGGTGGCATGCCGCTGATGCTGCCACCGATCACTTCGCTTGTCGACGAGATGCCTGCATTGCTCGGCAAAGTCGATGCGGTCGTGCTGCACGGCGGCGGCGATGTCGACCCGCGGCGCTACGGCCAAGAGCCAAGCGCCGAGCAGCTCTACGGCATCGTGCCCGAACACGACGAGATCGAACTCGCCGTCGTGCACGCCGCTATCGAGTCGGACACGCCGATGCTTGCTATTTGCCGCGGTCTGCAGGTGCTCAACGTCGCGCTCGGTGGAACCCTGCGACAAGACATCGGCACCGAATCGCACTGGTTGGCATATCACCCGGTCGCGTTGGATGCTGGCTCAAAACTGGCGAAAGCGATCGGCCACGAGTCGCCGGCTCAATGTCACTGCGTGCACCACCAGGCGCTCGACCGCATCGCCGATGGCCTCACAGTCGTGGGACAAACCGCCGACGGCATCGTGCACGCATGCGAACTCGACGGCGCGAGTTGGATCGTCGCCACGCAGTGGCACCCGGAAGACACCGCCGCCACCGACCCCGACCAGCAAGCAATCTTCCAAGCCCTCATCGACAACTGCTAACCGCGTGAGCTGTCAGGGCGTGATGTTGATCAGCCAGCCGGGGAAGAGACCCACTGCCAACGTGAACATCACTGAAATGGCGATCGCGATCCACAGTAGGGCTGGGACGCGGATTGGTTCGCGGGCGGCGTCGCCTGCCTGCTCGTCGGTGATCCACATGCTGACCATGATTCGCAGGTAGAGGAATGCCGCGATGACGGCCGACAGCATCGCCGCGACTGCAATTGCATAGCTGTGCACATCGACGGCGGCCCTGATGACTCCGAACTTGGCGATGAAGCCACCCGTCAGCGGAACGCCTGCTTGCGCGAGTAGCAGCACGGTCATCGCCAACGCGAGAGCTGGTCGTTGTCTGGCCAGGCCACGGAAGCCGGCGAGATCGGTCGCGGCATCTCCGGTTCGGCCGACGACGGTGACAACGGCGAACGTCCCGATCACGATGACCGAGTAGATCAACAGGTACATCAGCACCGACGACACACCATCGCCGCCCATCGGCGCGCCGGGTTGATGCGCGGCGGCCTCGACACCCACCAGGATGAAGCCGGCGTGGCTGACACTTGAGAACGCAAGCATGCGCTTGACGTTGGTCTGCACCACCGCCATCACCGATCCGCCGACCAGCGTGACCAACGCAATCATCCATACGGCCGGCCGGTAGTCGTCGCTCCAATTCGGCAGCACCTCGAGCAGCACGCGCAGCATCGCACCGAATGCGGCCGCCTTACCCGCAGACGCCAAGAATGCGGTCACCGGTGTTGGCGCGCCCTGATAGACATCGGGCGTCCAGAAATGAAATGGCACCGCGGCCACCTTGAACGCGAGACCGACGAGTAACAGCGCGATGCCAGCGAGCACAAGCGCGTCGTTCGTGCGATCAGACTCGGTTATCGGCCGGAGCACCGCGACGATTCTGTTGTAGTTGGTACTGCCGGCGCCGCCGTAGATCAGCGCTATTCCGTATAAGAAGAACGCCGACGAGAAGCCACCAAGCACGAAGTACTTGATGCCACTCTCCTGGCTTTCGATTCGCTTGCGATGGCTGGCAGCCATGACGTACAGCGCGATCGACAGGATCTCCAATCCGAGGAACAACACGATCAGGTCGTTAGCGGCGGCCATCACCAGCCCGCCAAGAGCAGCCAGCAGGAACAACGCATACAACTCGGGGCCGTCGATGCCCTCGCGTCGCAGATAGTCGTCCGTGACTAGCGCGCACAGGAACACCGCGATGCAGATCGTGATCGCGATCCATAGCGCCGGCTTGTCGAGGACGAGCGCGCCACCGACGAGAGTCGACGGACCCTCCCTGGTTGTCTGGCGCCACAGCAGCACTGACAACACACCGGCGCCTATCGCACACTTGGCGGTGAACAGCGCGTACCACCGCTTCGGCCATGGTGGCGTCAGCGCGGCGCCCACAAGCAACAGCAACGCACCACCCAAGAGCACGAGCAGCGGGCTGATCGCGAACCAGTCGACACTCGGACCTTGCAATGCGCCCGCGAACATCAGCCTTCCCCGTCCACGTACACGGGTTCATCGGGCACCGGCTGCTGATAATCGGTGTGTTGTTCGACATGGGCGATAAACGCCTTGACCGACGGTTCGATGCGATCGATCACCGGTTTTGGGTACACGCCCAGGAACACGATCAACCCGATGATCGGCAACAGCAGCGAGGCTTCCTTCCAATTCAGTTCCGCGAAACTCTGATTCGCTTCATCGGGCTCTCCATGAAACACACGCTGGTAGGCCCACAGCAGATAGAGCGCGGCGAGGATCACGCCCACGGCGGCGACGGTCACCCACCAGCGGGCAGTCCCGAAGGAACCGACGAGCACCATGAACTCTCCGACAAACCCGTTCAATCCGGGCACGCCGATACTCGAGAGCATCACCACCATGAACGCGGCTGCGAACACTGGCGCGACCGTCTGCAGACCCTTCAACTGCGCGATCTCGCGAGTGTGCCGACGGTCGTAGATCATGCCGACAAGCATGAACAAGGCACCGGTGGAGAGACCATGGTTGACGCCTTGCAACACGCTGCCAGTGACCGCGGTGGTCGTGAGCGCGAACGTGCCGAGCACGATGAAGCCAAGATGCGCGACGGACGAGTAGGCCACGACGCGTTTCAGATCGGTCTGCATCGTCGCCGCGATCGCACCCCAGATGATTCCGACCGTCGCCAAGGTGAAGAACAATGGTCGCGACCACACCGCTGCTTCGGGGAACAGGTACACGCCAAAACGCAGCAGACCGTAGGTCCCCATCTTCAGCAGTACGGCCGCCAGAATCACCGAGCCGCCGGTTGGTGCCTGGGTGTGCGCGTCGGGGAGCCACGTGTGCAACGGGAACAACGGCACCTTGACGGCGAACGCAATTGCAAACGCAAAGAACAGCCACCGCCCGGTGCTCGCTGCAAAATTGGCGTTCTCTGCGATCTTGATCAGATCGAACGTGACCCGCCCACCGTCAGCCTTCGCCAGAACAGCGGTGGTGATGATCCCAACCAGCATGAACGCCGAGCCGACCATCGTGAACAGGAAGAACTTCGT
>JANWKM010000118.1 GCA_025451395.1 Ilumatobacteraceae bacterium | reverse complement strand
TGGGAACGTTCCTCGTCTATCGCATCGCCGGTGGCGAAGCGGGCATGCGGCACTTCATGGCTCAGTTCGGTCCCTCGCTGAAATGGCCGTGGTCGAAGTTGATGGATGTCCCCGAGCTGACCGATGAACTGCTCGAGAAAATCGTCTCGCAGAGCGACGCGCAAGCCGGTGCCGCGAGCATCCGCGAACTCGAAGTGTTACGCGACGATTGCCTGATAGCCGTGATGCAAGGTCTGCGTGGTGTTGGGTACGGCGCCGGCGAAGTGCTCGCGCGTTACGAGCGGCAGCTGTTCGACCGCGCCGGCCAGAAACCGATCGACACCGACACGGACGGCCCGCTGCGCGTGCACGACGTCACCGTTCCAGCGGAGTGGGTTGACTACAACGGGCACATGAACGACAGCCACTTCTTTCAAGTAGCGAGCAACGCTGGCGATCGTTTGATGCGCTTGATCGGCGTCGACGAGGCGTACCTCGCCGGAGGTCACAGCTATTACACCGTCGAGAGCCACGTGAACTTCGTGGCGCAAGCCATGGTCGGCGACCGTCTCTACGCAACAGTGCAGATGCTCAGCCACGATCCGAAGAAGCTGCACTACTTCTGCGTCATCCATCGCGCCGACGACGACAGCATTCTCGCGACATCCGAGCAACTGCTGCTGCACGTCGACACAGCAGCAGGTAAGTCAGCGCCGGCCAGCGATGCACTGGTCGCGAAGATGGCTTCGATCTTCGCCAACCACGAGAACCTCCCTAAGCCAGCGAACGCCGGCCGCCACGTCAACCAACCCCGCGCCTAACCAAAGTTTTGTCCGAGGGTTTCGTGCCGGTCGCGGCCGGTCCGAGGGTTTCGTGCCGGGATACCGGTATGTAGACCTCGGACCGCAGCAAACCCTCGGACCTATATTGGGGCGATGGCGCATGTCGCGGTAATCGGAGCGGGCAGCCGCGCGGCGGAGTGGGCGACGCGCTTTCTCGCCGCCGGACTCGACGTCGTCGTCGACGATCCATCGGTTCCCGATGCGGTCGGCGCACTGTGGCCGTCGGCGCAACGCCTTGGACTCTTTCCGGATGCAGATCTGTCGCGTTTGCGCATCGCGAAGGACGCGGCCGATGTCAACGCCGCCGATGTCGTGCAGGTCGTCGCCGGCAACGCACCCGCGAACGTGACCGGTCTGGTCGCCACGGAAGCGACAGCTCGCGGTTGCTCCCCCATTCACCTAGTCCCGCTGGTCGAGTTGGCTGCCGATGCCCCGGCCGGACTCGCACCGTTCTATCGATCGCTCGGCATGACGCCCGTCGGACCAGAGGCCACGGCCGCTGATCGTGCACGACTCGGCGACGACCTCGTGCGACTGACCGGTGGCGACGCCGACGCGATCATTGCGCTGATGCGTGCATTGCGTGCTACTCCCGCGACGGCCACGAGCGGTGCCGGTGAGGCGTTCGCCCGTCGCGAGGCGCTGCGCTATTCGGCGGGCGTGACGGCACCATGGAAGCCGGGCGACACGGTGGCCGCTCCCCTCAAGCTCTACCGCACTCCCGTCGAACCGGATTGGGTCGACTACAACGACCACATGACCGAAGCCGCGTACCTCACCGCGGCAGGTTGGGCAAGCGATGCGCTGTTCCGCTACATCGGTGATAACGAGGCGTATCGCGCCGCCGGCCACAGCTTCTATACCGTCGAGACACATATCCACTACATACTCGAGGTATCGGTGCACGAGCCGATCGTGTTCGAGACGCAGGTCCTCGGTGTCGACGCCAAACGCCTGCACTTCGTCCACTCGATGTATCACGGTGACAACGGCGCGCTGCTTTGCACCGCCGAGCAAATGCTGGTGCACGTCGACATGAATGCCGGGCGCTCCGCTCCGATACTGCCCAACGTCGCGGCCGCGCTCGCCGCCATCTGCAAAGCGCACGCAGACCTTCCAATTCCGCCACAGGTGGGCAGCGTCATGCGCCTGCCAGAATTGAGAGTCTGATGGACTTCGAGCTATCTCCCGAGCACGAGATGATCGTGAACACGGTGCAATCCTTCACCGAGAAGGAGTTGATACCGCACGAAGCCACGGTCGAGAAGCTGGGGGCGATACCCCCGGATCTGATCGAGCAGATTCGGAAGCGTTCACTCGCGGCCGGTCTGTACGCCGCGAACATGCCCGCCGAGGTCGGCGGTGGCGGGCTCGACAGCTTCGGGACCACGCTCGTCGATCGCGAGTTCGGTGTCACCTCGTACGCGCTCCACTACATCGTCGCTCGGCCCTCGAACATCCTGCGCGCCTGCAAGGGCGATCAGATCGACGAGTACCTACGACCGACGGCGTTGGGCGAACGTGTCGATTGCCTGGCAATGAGCGAGCCCGATGCCGGCAGCGACGTGCGTGGCATGAAATGCACCGCCGTGCGCGACGGCGACGAGTACGTGGTCAACGGAGTGAAGCACTTCATCAGCCACGCCGATCTGGCCGACTACGTGATCCTGTTCGCCGCGACGGGCGAAGCGCAGACCGACCGCGGACCGAAGAAGCGCATCACCGGCTTTCTCGTCGACTTCGACACGCCCGGCTGCGAGGTCGTGCACGGCTACAACTGCGTGTCGAACAAGGGGTACCACAACTGCATCCTCAACTTCGATAACTGTCGAGTGCCGGTCAGCAAGATTCTCGGTGAAGAGCACCGCGGCTTCGATGCGGCAAACGAGTGGCTCGGCTCGACGCGCCTGCAGGTCGCGGCAGTGTGCGTCGGTCGCGCCCGACGAGCGCTGGGCATCGCGACGCAATGGGCAGCGACACGCGTTCAGTTCGGGCAGCAGATCGGCAAGTTCCAGGGCGTGTCATTCAAGCTCGCCGACATGCGCACGCGATGGGAGGCCGCCGAGCTGCTGACATTGCGCGCCGCATGGCGCGATGCGAAGGGCGCCGGCACCGACGAAGACATGGCGATGGCCAAGGTATTTGCCACCGAGATGTGCCAATTCGTCACCGACGAAGCAATCCAAATCCTCGGTGGCATGGGACTGATGGACGAGCTGCCGTTGGAACGCATGTGGCGTGACACTCGCGTCGACCGCATCTGGGATGGGACCAGCGAGATCCAGCGCCACATCATTTCGCGCGCGATGCTTCGGCCGCTCGGTGGCTAGGAGTTGATCGTTCACCTGCACCGCTACTCTGCCTCCATGCCAGAGCTCCACCGCTTGCTCGCGCCGCGGTCGATTGCCGTCGTTGGCGGCGCGCCCGCCGAGCGTGTCGTGCGGCAGTGCTTGAAGTTGGGCTTCGAGGGCTCGATCTGGCCGGTGCATCCGAAGCGCCCCGATCTCGCCGGGATCGCGTGTGTACCTTCGCTCGACGACCTTCCCGGCGTACCCGACGCGGTGTTCCTGGGGATCAATCGCCATGCGACGATCGAGGCAATGAGCACGGTTAGCCGCATCGGTGCGGGTGGAGCCGTGTGTTACAGCAGCGGGTTTGCCGAGACCGCTGACGACGAACTGCAGACCGAATTGCTGCAGGCAGCGAACGGCGTGCCGTTCTTCGGCCCGAACTGCTACGGCTTCGTCAATACATTCGATCGGGTTGCGTTGTGGCCCGACGAGCACGGCCTCGATCGGCACGATCGCGGGGTCGCCATCGTGTCGCAGAGCGGCAACGTTGCGGTGAATCTGACGTTTCAGCAGCGCGGACTACGGCTGGGCATGATGATCTCCGTCGGCAATCAAGCGAGTCTCGGCTCCGAGGATGCAGTGGGCCAGTTGCTCACCGACGAGCGCATCACGGCCATCGGTGTGTTTTTGGAAGCAGTTCGCGACGCACAACGTTTCGCAGAGGTCGCTGAGCTCGCGTGCCAGCGCGGCATCGGATTGGTCGCACTGCAGACTGGGCGCTCCGACGCCGGTGCCATGATCGCAAACTCTCACACCGGATCGATGGCCGGGCGCGCCGCCGTTTACGACGCGCTGTTCGCGCGCTACGGAGTTGCCGTCGTGCACACACCATCGGAGATGCTCGAAACGCTGAAGCTGCTCGACAATGGCGGCCGATTGCGCGGACGCAGGATTGTGTCGCTGAGCTGTTCCGGTGGCGAGGCCTCGCTGGTCGCCGATCGTGGCGAGGGCACCGCGCTCAGGTTCGAACCATTCAGCGCCGAGCAGCACAGGAAGATTGCGAGCACGGTCACCGAATTGGTGTCCGTGAGTAATCCGTTCGACTACCAATCATTCATGTGGGGTGATCGCAGTGCGATGGCTCGCACGTTCTCGGCAGTTATGGACGGTCCGCAGGATGCGACGATGTTGTTGCTCGATGGACCGAACACTGCCGACAACGATCCGAGTCTGTGGTATCTCGGTGCCGACGCGTTCGCCGATGCTGCCGAGGCGACGGGTGGTCGGGCGGTGGTAGTCGCAACGATCGCAGAGTGCGTCGACGCGCCGTTCCGTGCACACCTGGCCAAGCGCGGGCTGATCGCGCTGCTCGGACTTACCGAGACGTTGACCGCGCTCGACGCCGCCGCGTCGGTCGGGGTGCTGGGCAGTGATCGCAGGCATGCACCGGTCGTCGCGCCAACAACCACACGAATAATCGATGAGGCGAACGCCAAACAACGACTTGCACAGCTGGGGATCACCGTGCCGAATGGGCGCGTTGCGGCTCCCGACAAAGTGTTAGCTGCGGCCAACGACATTGGATACCCAATCACGCTGAAGGCGCTCGGTGTGACTCACAAGAGCGAGGCAGGTGCCGTACGAGTCGGCCTGCTTGACGCCGACGCGGTAACGACTGCGCTCGCGGAAATGGCAACCAGCGAGGCTGGGTATCTTGCCGTTCCCTACTTAGTGGAGGCGACGGTGACTGATGTGGTCGCCGAAATGTTGGTGACCGTGCGCCGTGATCCACCGATCGGTTGGTTGGTATCACTCGGTCACGGAGGCGTGACGACGGAACTGTGGAGCGACATCACGCACTTGCTGGCACCGGTGACCGTCGACGAAGTCCGGACCGCTGTCGATCGACTGCGGAGCGCTCAGCTGTTGCACGGCTTTCGTGGAAGACCGATTGCGGATGTCGATGCCCTCGCGCACCTCGTTGTGCGACTCGCCGAGGCAGTCGTGGGTAGCGACGTCGTCGAAGTGGAACTGAATCCGGTGCTCGTCGGGCAGCATGGCGCTGTCGCCGTCGACGCACTCATGATTGTCGAGGACGCATGATGAACGGCTTTACCGTCGAGATCGCAGATCAGATTGCGCTGCTGACGATCAATCGCCCGAAGGCGAACGCGATCGACTCGATCACCAGTCGTGCGATGGGTGAGGCATTCTTCGACTTCGAGGGCGACCCTGCGGTGCGCGTCGTCATCGTCACCGGCGCCGGTGAGAAGTTCTTCAGCGCCGGCTGGGACCTGAGTGCTGGCGAGGACTACGACGTCGACAACGGAATCGGTGGCTTCGGTGGATTTCCGGATCTACCTGATCGCGGTAAGCCGGTGATCGCTGCTGTGAACGGGATGGCCGTCGGTGGCGGCTTCGAGATTGCAATGGCCGCCGACCTGATCGTCGCCGCCGATCACGCGCAGTTCTTTCTTCCCGAGGCAGCGCTCGGCATCCTCCCCGATGCTGGAAGTGTTCGCCTCCCGCGATTACTGCCGGCACACATTGCGAACGAATTGTTGCTCACCGGCCGTCGCATGCCCGCCGCGGAAGCGGCGCACTATGGATTAGTCAACAAGGTCGTGCCCGCCGCCGATCTGCTCGACGCGGCGCGTGCGCTCGCCAAAGAGATCATTGCGTCGGCACCGCTGAGCGTCGCGGCAGTGCTCGATATCGGTAGGCGCACGGGGAACATGGATGTCGACGAAGCGATGAAGGCAATTCGCTCGTTCAAGAGCTACCGCGCGGCGATCGACTCCGATGACGCGCAAGAGGGAACGAAGTCGTTCACCGAGAAACGTCCGCCAATCTGGAAGGGTCGTTGAGACTCAGCTCTCGAGATTGAGGGCTAACGGAATGTCTTCGTAATCGACCGTCCATGTGCGCGCCGCATGAACTTCGTTGACGTTGCTGCAGCGCCAACCGAGGAGTCGCTGCGCCAACTCGGGAAGATCCTTCACCTCATCCCACGAGACACCGATTGGAACGGCTTCCTCGGGGGTCAGCCAACCGAGCACATACGAGATATGCAATC
>JANWKM010000117.1 GCA_025451395.1 Ilumatobacteraceae bacterium | reverse complement strand
GCGATGGTTCGATTGTCGCCGTCGACGCGCTAGTAGAGCTGGCCGACTCGACGGCGGCACAGGCCGAACTCGTGCACCGCAAACGGCCAACCGACGAACAGTTCCGCGCATTGTTCGAACCGCGCGGCGTATTGATCGCGGGGGCGAGCAGCCATCCAGGCAAGTTCGGGTTCGTCAGCCTGCACAATCTCCTCGCCAGCGGCTACCAAGGTGCTGTCTTCGCGAGCAACTTGCAAGGCGAGCAGGTGCTGGGCATCGACACTGTCGCGGGGCTTGAGCAGCTTCCTGACGGCACGATCGATCTCGTCTTCGTGTGCACACCAGCGAGCGCGAATGCCAACGTACTGCGGGCATGCGCGGCGAAAGGAATGAAGGCGGCGTTTCTCACGTCGGCCGGTTACGGCGAGTCAGGCGACGAGGGTCGACGCGCCGAGCGCGAACTGGTGGAGCTCGCCGACGAGTTGGGCATCCTGCTGGCAGGTCCCAACGGGCAGGGCCTCGTCAGTACGCCCGCCTCGCTGTGCGCGATGATCGTCGCCCCGTATCCGCCGGCCGGCTGCATCGCTGTCGCCAGCCAGAGCGGCAACCTGGTGAGCAGCTTCCTGAACTACGCGCGCCAGACCGGAGTCGGCATCAGCCGCGCCGTCTCGGCCGGTAACGCGGCGGCCGTCACCGCCGCCGACTACCTCGACTGGTACGCCGACGATCCGGCGACCGCAGTTTCGATCGCGTACCTCGAAGGCATCGTCGATGGACGTGCACTGCTCGAACGTTTCGCCGCCATCGCCGCGCGCAAGCCACTCGTCGTGTTGAAAGGCGGTTCCAGCGAAGGTGGTGCACGCGCCGCCGCCAGTCACACCGGAGCGCTTGCGGCCGACGACAATCTGTTCGACGGTGTGTGTGGTCAGACCGGTGTCACGCGCGCAGTCACAGTCGAAGAAGCGTTCGATACTGCCGCGTCGTTCGCGACTCAGCCCTTGCCAAAAGGTCCGAACACAGTCGTGCTGACGACCGCGGGTGGCTGGGGAGTCGTCACCTCTGACGCCCTTGCGCGTGATGGGCGGCTGCAACTGTTGGCGCTACCCGATGATTTGAGAGCGCAAATCGATACGAAGTTGCCGCCGCGCTGGAGTCGAAGTAACCCAATCGACTGCGCCGGAGGTGAGACCCGTGACACAATTCCAGAAGTGATGGAGATGATCGTGGCGCACCCGGCGGTGGACGCCATCGTTTATCTCGGCCTCGGCATTCAGAGCAACGAAGCACGGTTGATGCGCGACGGTCACTTCTATCCCGACCATGGCTTGGAGCGCATAGTTGCGTACCACGAACGACAAGACGAGCGCTTCGCCGAAGCTGCGCACGAGTTGTCGCTGCGTTACGGCAAACCGATCCTGACCGCCACCGAGTTGGCGGTCGCCGATCCTGACAACGCAGGTCCACGAGCCGTGCGCGCGACGGGCCGGTTGTGCTACGCCAGCGGTAACCGTGCGGTAGTTGCCCTCGGGCACCTCTTGCAGTACGCGCAGTTCCGTAGTCGACGGGGGCTCGGCTAAATGCCGTCTCACCGAAATCCCTATCCGGCGTTGATCGTCGCCGCGCTTGTGCCCGCGGTTGCACTCGGTGGTTTGTGGCAATTCGCCAACAACCAGAAGCCCGACGCCGCCGACGTCGTGGTGACGCAACCGACGGATACGTCGTTGCCACCCCCCAGCACTGTGCCCGCGCTGCCAGTGCTGGCAACTCCGTTGTTGTCGGTTCGCCGCGCGCCGTCGGTGCTAGCGCGCCAAGTCAGTGAAGACGCGTTCCGCGCGGCACTCGAGCCCTTCGCCGATGACATCAACGACACGTCGTGCTTTGCGGTGTCGATCGATGGCGCGCCGGTCGTCGTCGTCAATGAATCGGTTCCGCTGCGTCCCGCGAGCAACGTCAAGTTGATCACCGCCTCCGTTGCGTTGGAGGTGCTCGGACCCGAGTTCACCTACACCTCGACTATCATAGGTGTTCTGCTCGGCGGTGTCGTACAAGGCAACCTGTACTTCGTCGGTGGCGGCGACCCCGTGCTGAACAGTTTGTGGTGGCAAGGACCAAACAAGAACTACCCGCCGTTCAATCGCACCTCGATCGAAGCGCTTGCCGATTCCATCAAGGCGGCCGGGGTTACATCGATCACCGGCTCCATCGTCGGCGATGCGTCGCGCTACGACGGAGAGCTGTATCCACCGAGTTGGGCAAGCGATGTCCGTTTCACCGATGGCGGTCCCGTGTCGGCACTGCTCGTAAATGACTCGCGCGAAAGCGACACCGTCGCGTCGTCAGATCCGGTTGTCGGAGCAGCGACGATTCTCAACGCGCTGCTCGTCGAGCGTGGCATTACCGTTGGCACGCCTCCTGTCGCCGGCGTCGCGCCCGCTGGCGCTCCGACGATTGCTTCGATCGAGTCTTTGCCGTTGCCGGCGATATTGGCGGAGATGCTGACGACCAGCGACAACAGCACTGCCGAGATGGTGCTCAAGGAGATTGGTCTGGCGAGCAAGAATTCAGGCACGCGCGTCGCAGGGCTGGAAGTGCTCACGTCGACGTTGCAGGCTTGGAATATCCCGACGGAGGGAATGAACATTGTCGATGGTTCTGGTCTCTCCGACGACGACCGCCTGACCTGTGCGACGTTGCTCGCGATCCTGCAGCACGGGTCATTGTCCGATGCGGTGGGTCAAGGACTGGCAGTTGGCGGCGCGACCGGCAGCACGTTGTACGACTCGTTCACTGCGGGGCAACCGTTATCGGGTGTCATCCGTGCAAAGACGGGCACGCTCAAGAACCTGGGCGATGGAACTACTCCCGACGGTAAGCCTGGCGCGAAGGCACTGTCCGGCTACGTGCCGGTGGTGGGTGGGGGAGTGATCGAGTTCTCGCTGCTGCTCAACGGACAGACCATTTCCGACCCGGCGCAGTACCAACCGATATGGCGAGACATGGCAGAGATCTTCGCCGATTACCCGAGCGGCCCAACTGCCGCTGACCTCGGACCGCGGTAGCCGTCGTGAACATACTGTCGTGAACACACTGCCGATGTTCCCGCTGGGCAGTGTGCTACTACCCGGTGGAGCCCTGCCGCTTCACGTATTCGAGCCGCGGTATCAGGCGCTAGTACGTGATTGCATCGAAGCACCCGACCACGAGTTCGGTGTCGTGCTCATCGATCGCGGCCCCGAAGTTGGCGGTGGCGAGTCGCGCCGTGATGTTGGGGTGGTCGCTCGCATGGTCCAGGTTGCACAGCTTGCCGACGATCGTTTCGCGGTGGTGGCCATCGGCACGCGACGGATTCGCGTCGTCGAGTGGCTCTCCGACGCTCCCTATCCCCAGGCGATTGTCGACGACTGGCCCGACGAGGCCGGCGACGACGTCGACATCGCTCTCGCGGCCGATGTCACTCGGCGGGCACAACGGTTTGTCGATGGCGAGTCGCCGGAGGACGTATCGGTAGAGGACGATGCGGGAGTCTTCGCGGTCGCCGAACTGGTGCCAATGGGAGCCGCCGACCGTTACGCCGTACTGTGCGCATCCGGTTGCGCCGAGCGTTGGCGTGTCCTCGACCGCGCACTCGCCGACGTCGAAGCAGCCGTCGAGTTCCGCCTCGGCGACTAGTACGTCTTGAGTCGAGGGAAACCCTCGGCATTGCGCGTGCTACACATTGTGCGTGGCCACGAAGAAGACTGAACCTAAAACGGCACGTTCGAAGAAGAAGACGCCAGCGAAGAAATCGGCCACGCCGGTGGGCCAGATCCCCGAAACAATCCAATTGGTCAAGGACTACGTTCGCCAGGAGACGCTTGGTCCGCTGAAGGGGGCCGGGCGCTGGATCGGGCTCGGAGTCGTCGGGGCGGTCCTCATCGGCAGCGGAACCGCGTTCTTGGCGCTGGGCACGCTGCGCCTGATTCAGTCAGAATGGGCGAGTACGTTCCAGGGCCGATGGATGAGCTTGCTGCCGTACTTAAGTGCACTTTTGTTTTGTTTCTTCGTCGCCGGCATGGCGCTACTACGTATCAACAAGAAACCGCTGAATAAGGAGAAGAGCTGACCATGGCGCAACAAACGGCTCAACAACGGATCACTCGCGAGGACCTGGAGGCGAAGTTCCGCGAAACACAGGAAAGCTTTCAGGGCAAGCTCGAGGACAAGAAGCAGACGCTCGTCACAATTGGCGTCGTTGTCGGCATCATTCTGCTGCTGTTGTTCTTCGTCCTCGGCAAGCGCGCCGGTAAGAAGAAGACGACGTTCGTCGACATCCGGCGGGTGTAATCGAACGTGGCCCGCAAGTCGAGCCTGTTCGCGCCCAGCGCGGTGCTGCGCCAGCGATCACTCCAGCGGGGGCTGCTCGGGGGACACCGTGGATGGATGGCGGTCGGGGTTCTGGTATGGGCACCGCGAGTGCTGAAGCGATTGGCCGGTCGCAACGAGGAGTTAATTGCGACCGAGCGGCTGCTGCCGGGCCAGTCGATTCAGATTGATGCGGTACGACCACCGACACGCAGCGAGCTGAAGGCCGCCAAGCGAGCTGCGGGCTAGACGCTGATCCGGTCCGCGAGCGGGCACAATGGATCGATGAAGGTGCTGCTGCGCAACCCCGCGCGCGAGATCGAGGTGGCTGGTCGCCGCAATGTCAACGCGCTGCTCGCCGAGCTGGCGTTGTCACGCGAATCGCACCTGGTGATCCGTAACGGCACCCTGGTTCCGGGCGATGCCGACCTGGCGGCCGATGACGTGATCGAGATTCGCCCCGTGATTTCGGGCGGAAGCTGATGGTGGCGGCTGCGTCGAAGTGCCGCGTTTGTCGCGGCCCGGCGATCATCGATCTGCCGCGCCACAACGCACACTTCTGCGCCGAGCACTTCCTCGATATGTGTCGTCGCCAGGTGGTCAAGGCGATCGACAAATTCGACATGCTGAGCCCGACTGATCGCGTGCTGGTCGCGGTGTCGGGCGGCAAGGACAGCTTGGCCGTTTGGGACATGTTGATCGATCTCGGCTACGCCGCCGACGGCCTCTACGTCGGACTCGGTATCGGCGACTACAGCGACGAGTCGGCCGAGTACGCGCGCCGGTTCGCCGATGAGCGCAGTTTGAAACTGATCGAGGTTTCGTTACGCGAGGAGTACGGCTACGACGTGCCCACCGCGGCGATCGCCACCAAGCGAGTGCCCTGTAGCGCATGTGGCATCAGTAAGCGGCACCTGTTCGATAAGGCAGCGCTCGATGGTGGCTACAGCG
>JANWKM010000116.1 GCA_025451395.1 Ilumatobacteraceae bacterium | reverse complement strand
TGCCCGGGCCCATCTGCACGGCACCGCCGCTCTGCTCTCCAACGAGGCGCATCAGGGCGTATCCGTGGTTTTCGCCGCCGAGCAGGGCCAGCAGGAGGTACATCGATGCCGCCGGCATCGGCTTGTCTGGTCGAGTCATACTCGAATATTGGTATATCGAACTTCGATAGTCAAGCCTTTCTAGAAGTCTTTTCTTCTAGGACGACATTTCTGGAGAAGTTGGCCGCCCGGCCCAGAGCGCGATCAGCGCCAAGACAGGAATCAGCGCGAGCGATCCAATCATGCCGATCTTGTCGACCGACTTGTAGCCGTCGAGATGCCCCGCGTGGTACACGAGATGGAGCACGCCTTGGACGATCCACGCAACGGCGATCGGTCGCGCCGGCCGCTTGCGTAACGCAGTCCACGCGGTGACGATGACGAGCGCAAGGAAGAGGGCGCCGACGTCGCGCACGAGATGCTCGTTGTATGCCCCACCCTCTTGTGCGATCCAGCCGCGCCCGAGGGGGAAGTCCTCGAAGAACGATCTTGGCGTGAACGCGGCCTGCAGGCCGACGGGCAACATGCCGACCGCGATGAGCAGGAGCGAAAGGGTTTGGATGCGTTGACGGGTCATTGGTCGTCTCGTTTCTCAGTGAACTACCTCTCAGTTAACATCACGCCGTGCCAGAACCTGTGATTGCGTCGATCTCTGCTTCGCAAAACGGGCCGTACCTGGTCGCTGGCAACGTGCCGCTCTATCGGCGCCGCGCAGTGAACAGCGAACATGGCGAACCGCTCACCTGGGACACCAAGGCACAACTGGACACCAAGGATCGCTATGCGTTGTGTCGATGCGGCGGTTCCAGTCGCAAGCCGTTCTGCGATGGCACGCACGCTCGGAACGATTTCACGGCGAACGACACGACAACCGGCACGTACGCGGAGCGTTCGGTGGTTCTTGGTGGCACCGGCATCACTGTCCGCGACGACCGATCGATCTGCGAACACGCAGGGTTCTGCGGCTCGCGCGTGACCAGTGTCTGGGATCTGGTACCGGATACAGAAGAGTCGGCGGTGCGCGCCCAGGCCATCTCGATGATCGAGCGGTGCCCGTCCGGTGCGCTCACCTACCAGGTCGACGGGGCAGATGTCGAACCTTTCTTCCCGCAGGCGATTGCCGCCATCGACGACGGACCGCTGTGGGTCACCGGACGGGTTCCCGTCACGGACTCGAACGGAGCGCGACTGGAGCCGCGCAACCGTGTCACGCTGTGCCGCTGTGGGACGTCTGCCAACAAACCGCTGTGCGATGGCAGCCACCGGGCTGCAGGCTTCAGCGACCACTGAATTCGCACCGGTTCTTGTCACACCAGTGATCCGCTCGTTCGTCTGTCCATTTATGGCGACAAAGAACTGCTGAGTGCTGTGAACACGATCGCCCTCCCGATTCGATCACCCCAGCGGCTGCTGCCGTTTCTGGTGTCGATTGCGATTGCGCGCCAGCAAGGCGAGGTGATCAGCGATGCGGCGGAGGAGTTGGTCGTCGAGCTGTTTCGCAGTGAGGGCCGTTCGTTGGTTCGATTGGCTCGACTCTTCGTCGACGACCGCGATGCCGCTGAGGACATCGTTCAGGAGGCATTCCTTCGTCTCGCCCGCCACGCGGGCTCGATCGACTCGATCGACCGCGCACCGGCGTACCTGCGCTCGATTGTTCTGAACCTCGCCCGCGACCACAATCGTCGTGGGCTCGTGTCGTTGCGGCATCGCTCGACTGCCGGGCGCGAGATCGATGTCGTCGACGACACCGCCGACCAACTCGCCCGCAGCGAAGAACATCGTGTGGTGCTCGAGGCGGTTCGACTGCTGCCAACTCGCCAGCGCGACTGCATCACGCTGCGCTACTTCGAAGAATTGTCCAACGATCAAATTGCGTCGACTCTGGGAGTGTCGATCAACTCGGTAAAAACTCACCTGCGCCGAGCAATGGCGGCCCTCGACGCGAAGTTGGGTGGCACATGAACACCAGCACTCTTGAGCGTCGGCTCATCGAGGCCTTCGCGGAAGCGCGGACGTCGGTGCTCGAGAATCCCGACTTGTTTGCGCGCGTCACCCGCAGCGTCAGCGAAGCACGTGATCGTCGCCGCTTCCGGGTGACGCTCGCGGCGTGGATGTTCGTCTTCATTGCGGCCAACGCCGCGCTAGCACTCGCACTTTCCGATTTCGACAACAGGAGGTTCAACATGCAGTGGTGGGTCATCGAACTGATCACCAACATCGTGCTGGTCGCACTCGCGATCGGACTTGGCCCGTTCATCAAACGCTTCGGTCGTTCTTATGCAGCGGATGTCTTCCGTGCCAATCCCAGAACGGGCAAGAGCTATCTCGTACTCACCGATGTCGCGTACTACCTGATCTTTACTGCGTTCGTTCTGTTCACGGTCACGTTCGTCGAGCCGTCGCGCTGGCGGGATTCGACCGGCGCGCAGTTGAAGTCGGAAGTCGCCCGGGTCGGCGGGATCCTGTTGATCATGGGCATCCTTCATGCGCTCAACGTGGTTGCGCTGCCGATCATCGGTCGACTGCTCTCGAGCAACAAACGCTTCGACGACGGCCGCGCGCAGCCGAGCTCTGGAGTGTCGTCAGCGTCCATGCCACCGCTTGGAGCCGGGACATGGATTCTGCGCATTGAGGAAGCACCTGGCGGCAATGCGCCCGAGCGGCCTACGACTTGAACCCGCCGCCCGCCCAGAAAAGCACGCCGAACACCGTGGCACCGATGAAAAGAGTTGTGATAGTTGCTTTTCGTGAGAGTCGCCAGCCATCTTCTTGTTGGGCGAATGTGAACTGTGTGGCCCACACGATTGTCCAGTAGATCGCGAGCATCACTACGAATCCTGCGACTGCGTGCAGCGACCAGCCGAACGAATCAACCAGATCATGGCCGACGAAAATCACCGGGCCGGCGGCAATCAGAAAGAAGAAGGCACGAATGAATCGGTGCCAGTGCACCCGAGCGGAACCGAGTCCCGCCCCGACGACCGTTGGGAACATCACTGCTCCCGCAGCGACGAACAGGGGAAGCGTGACTGTTCCGCCGATGATGCGAACAACCGTCAGCTGCCACCGACGCGGCTCTCGGCTGCGGGCCACCGCGACGACCGCCTGCGCGAGGCCGAAGAGGGTGAATCCCAAGACGATGAACAGGGTTCCACTCCAGGTGAATTCTGGGTCCTCTGAGATCAGGCGCATCCAAGCCCGGGCGGCGACGCCAAGGGCGAACCCTCCGAACAAGCCGATTGCCAAGGTGGGAATTGTCTTTCGGTGCATGCCTCCTACAGACGAAGGGGAGACTGGCGGGGGTGACGCGTCACCCTTATGGCTATGGCCGGCGTCTGTTGTTTTATGAGCGTTCCGACCCGATGCATCACAACCATTGCCTTGCTTGCCACGATGGTCAGCTGTACCGATGGCGACCACAGCGGCGGGTCCAAACCGACACCGCGTATGCCGGTGGTACTCGATTACAGCCCGACGCTCTCCGACGCGGGCGCCTTGCTGTACCTGGCATCCAACCCTGCCGTCGAGTTGCTAGCGGTAACGCTGCCCGGAACGGGGGAGGCAGATTGCGAGCCGGGCGTGCGCATCACGAGGTCGCTGCTGACCACCGCAGGGCTCGGCGACGTTCCGGTCGGTTGTGGGCGTAACACTCCGCTGATCGGTGATCGCGATTGGCCCGAGGAGTGGCGCGCGGACGTGAACCGCTGGGGGAACGAGCTGCCGGCGATTGAGACCGAACCACTGATCGATGCGGAGGTACTGCTCGCCGACACGCTGCGCGGGGCGACAGCACCCGTCACATTGGTCGCCGTCGGTCCACTGACGAACCTCGGTGTTGTACTCGGCGATAAGCCCGAGTTGGCGGAACAGATCGAACGAGTCGTCATCATGGGCGGTGCGGTGACTGTGCAGGGCAACGTCGAAGAATCGCCGGCCGCCGAGTGGAACGTCTACATCGATCCAGAAGCAGCGCGGCGTGTGATTGCTGCCGGCCTGGCAGTCACGTTCGTCGCCCTCGACGCGACCAACCACGTTCCGTGGACTGAGCGTTTAGTGGCCCGTTTGGGGGCGCTCGAGCCTGCGCCCGCACGCGCACTGTACGAGCTGGCAGCCTCGCGTGGACCGCTCGATGGGTTTTACCTGTGGGATGAACTCGCCGCGATGGCGGCCGTCGAACCAACATTGGTCACCATTGAGTCGATGACGGTGCGCGTAGACGACGATGGCGCCGTCGTACGCGACGAGAACGGCTTCGCGGTCGATGTTGCGGTCAACGCCGACGCGAATGCGGCGATGGACGAGTTCGTAGGAACTTTGAACGGCGGCACCGTACCCCCCGCGGTGCCGCTGTCGGCCGCCGAGCTCGATTACTTCGTGCAGATGGGCGGCGCCGACTCGGATTTCAGTGTCGCCATTGGTCGCGCGTTCGCCGGTATCGACGAGAGCGACCCCGATGTTCATCAAACGGCAGCCAATCTGTTCACAGGTTTCACTACTGCCGTCGAAGACTTGCTCGTCAAGTTGCGTGGCATAAGTCCACCGCCGCCGTTGAGCGAAGCGCACTCGGAGTACGTCGACGCGCTCGCCGGCTTCGTGGCCATCCGCGACGATGCGCTCGCGGCGGTTGCCGACGCCAAAGGAACCAATCTGGAAGAAGTGCTCACCAACGCGCTAGAGAATTCATTGGTCGACGACAGCTTCGAACGCATTAACGCGGCGTGCGAGACGCTCACGAACTACTCGTTTGTGCGCAATGGCCCGCGGCCGTGCCGAGGACCTAGCTAGACGAGCCGCGCGCACCGTGTAAAACTGCAGCATGCCACGGCTCTGCAACTCTGGTCCGTCTAGCTAGTGGGCCGCGGCAGTTACGACGCGATCGTCATCGGCGCCGGCCCCAACGGTCTCGCCGCTGCCGTTCGGCTGGCGCAAGCGGGACGATCGACGTTGGTTCTAGAGGCCGCGCCGACGATCGGTGGTGGCACTCGCTCGGCGGAGCTGACGTTGCCCGGCTATGTGCACGACGTGTGCGCCGCGGTTCACGCACTCGGCATATCGTCGCCAGCGCTCGCGCGGGAGTCACTCGGGGATCACACGCCACAGTGGGTGTGGCCCGATATCCCGATCGCGCATCCACTTGATGGTGGCCGCGCCGGAGTGTTGCACCGCAATTTGGGAGAGACGGCAAATGGCCTCGGCGCCGACGCGGAGTCGTGGCGCCGGTTGGCGCAGCCGATGATCGACAACTGGGACAAACTCACGCCGCAACTGCTAGCGCCGTTGCTGTCGATGCCGCGCCACCCGCTCGTCATGGCGCGTTTCGGGATCAAGGCGTTGCAGCCGGCGAGTCTGCTGGTTCGGCGATTCAAGACCGACGAGGCGGCGGCGTTGTTCGGCGGCTGCTGCGCGCATGCGTTCTTGCCGTTGACTCGCCCGCTCACGTCCGCGTTCGGTCTGATGCTGACGGCTTCCGCTCACGTCGACGGTTGGCCGTTCGCCGCTGGGGGATCGCAAGCCGTGGCCGACGCGTTGGCCGCGCGACTAGCCGAATTGGGCGGCGAGATTCGCACCAACACGTTGGTGCGTGATCTGCAGGAACTACCGCCTCACCAAGCCGCGCTGTTCGACACCAATCCGACGCAGCTTGCTTCGATCGCCGGCGATGCATTGCCGGCGCGCTATCGCAATCGGCTACGGAAGTTTCACCACGGCCCTGCTGCGTTCAAGATCGACTACGCGCTTGATGCTGCGGTGCCGTGGACAAACGAGTCGTGTCGTCGAGCCGGCACCGTTCATGTGGCCGGCACGTTCGCGGAACTCGCGATCGCCCAGAAGGCGGTCGCCACCGGCCACATGCCCGAGCGCCCTTTCGTGCTGGTCGCGCAACCTTCGTTGTTCGACAAGACCCGCGCACCCGAGGGAAAGCACACGCTGTGGGCTTACGCACAAGTACCCAACGGGTACACCGGCGATGCAACAGAGGCGATCGAGCAACAGATCGAGAGATTTGCGCCTGGCTTCCGCGACGTGGTGTTACGGCGCCGCGTCGCGACACCAGCCGCACTCGAGGAATACAACCCGAACTACGTCGGCGGCGACATCGCTGGCGGCGCGCATACTGGGTTGCAGCTCGTGTTTCGCCCGACGATCTCGCGCCGACCATATGTGACTCCGAACCCGTCGCTGTTTCTGTGCTCAGCGTCGACACCGCCAGGAGCAGGTGTGCACGGCATGTGCGGTTGGCATGCAGCCGAACAGGTTCTCAAGGCAGCGTCCAGAAGTCGTCGACGAGTCCGAGATTGACCAGAATCGTTTCGTTCTCCGCGCGCGAGCGTGGGCGCCAGTCGGCTGCGAGCCGGTTACCCCACCACGCGTGTGCCAGTTCGCTCAACTTGCCCACGCTGAGAGTTGAGCCGGGCTGACGACCGTCGAGCCAGCGGCTCACGTGCTCTTCCGACCGGAAGAGGTTCATCGTCGATCAAGTGAAGACGATGTCGTCCCACCACTCCCTGGCGGGGACGAGACAGTGGAACAGCAATCGCGGGTCGCTCGGCTTTTGGTCGTGTACCTCGCACTCAATTGCTTCGCCACACTCTGGGCAGCTCGTCTCGATGTGGCCGTCGGTGTGTAGCGCCGCGCAGATGCCGAACGCATCCCACGCGCAGTTGGCATACCACGATCGGCCTGCTGCATGTACCCGGTACGGCGTGGGTATGGCGGAGAAGGGGTTGGCCATCCGCAGTTCGAGCGTGCCCTTTTGCAGAACGATGGCGTGCGCATTGTGTAAGCGCTGCCAGATGGCGTGCACATCGCCGACGCTGAGGCTGGCCGCCGAGGCGACGTCGTTGGCAGATGGTGCGTTCCCGCTCTCGACGAAAAGACGGTACGTCGTGTTTCTTACTTCTACGTCTGCGGCGTCCATTCGCGAACCTGTGTTAAGTCAGTCGATCCGCGACCAGCGCAGCAAGCGCTGCGATGGCGTCGCTGCCGTGGTCGTCGGTAGTCGACATAGTGAAATAAATGTCGCCGATTCGAACACCGGCCTCGAAGTCGTGGTCGGCGCTGTCCAACGACGACACCTTGTCCACGAGGAATGCGTCGTCGCCCAAGTCCGGCCTGGTGACGGAGTCGATTTCGGCGAATCCGAGATCGAATTCGAACGCCGCCTTTGCGTCGCCGGTGCCAATGACGAGTTCCCAACTCCCGCCAACGTTGTTGTCGAAGTTCGTCCATTGGCAGGCAACACTCGACGTCGTCGAGAGGCTGAAGTTCTCGCTGACGTCGACACCCTCGTCGTCGACTGTGACGCCGACTGTCGCGAAGTCGGCCGGCGTGAGAAGCGCACATGCGTCGGATGTGTCGACGGGCGTCGAAGCGCCCGTGTCAGAACTCGGCGTCGACGCGGTGGATGTGCTGTCCTTGTCGCCGTCGCCGCACGCACCGGCGAGCGACACGATTGTGAGGATCAGCCAGGCGCGGCGCACAACTCCTACATTAATCGTCGCCACGAGCCGTTCGAGCGGGTGACGGGAATCGAACCCGCATAGCCAGCTTGGAAGGCTGGAACTCTAGCCATTGAGCTACACCCGCGAACCGCCTCAGGTTATCGGTATCGAATGGCTTGGTTAGTACGTGTTGACCGTCGACTGGAACTTCTGCATCAAGTGCGGACCCGCCGCGATCGGCGCGTACTTCGGCTCTTCGTTAGCCGGCAGGCACGTCGGCAGACATTCGATGACCGCATCCCAGTTGGCGTTGTGGAAGAACGCAATCGATTGGCGCCGACTGGTTGGCACTTGCACTCGGTGCATCGTCGATCGCCAACGGTCGTTGGTCCATCGCGCCATCGCATCGCCGAGGTTGACGACGAACGAACCGGGCACGGCGTCG
>JANWKM010000115.1 GCA_025451395.1 Ilumatobacteraceae bacterium | reverse complement strand
CCACGCTTTTTGGGTGAGGGTGTGAAGTTCCCGCCGATGGACAATCCGCCGGCTGGCCGCATCGTGCGCGTCGCTGTCGACCGGGTCGTCGGCGTTGGACCCTGGGCCTAGCTAAGCGCGGCGTCGCTCAGCCACTGTTCGAACTCTGGTTGGGCCGCAAGGTGCTCACAGTTTCCAAGCCGGTCGTTGGCGTAAGTAACGAAGTCGGTGTCGAGCGTGCTGATTCCTTGCTGAACTACCGCCCACATGCCTTCGCGAAACTCGCTCATCATCTTCATCAGCTGCAGGCGTGCCCAGCGCGACGGGGTCGACTCACCGAAGTAGAGCCGCAGCAATTCCGCATCGGCGGCCGCATCGAGCCCACAGTTCACGCTCAAGTTGCCGAGGTCGAAGAAGCGATCATTCATGCCTGCGTATTCGAAGTCGAGCAACCAGACCCGATCAGAATTCTCTTCAAATAGCACGTTGCCGGGCAGAAGATCGTTGTGGCAGGGCACAAGCGGCATCGGCGCGGTAGCGAACGTTGCTTCGATGCGCTGACTTAGCGCATGCAACCGGTCGTAGGCGGCTGGCACGACTGCGCCATATGCGGCCGCGTCGCGGGCGTGCCATTCGACAACTCGATGGATCGGAAACGCACCGTTCAGCGGACCACTGTCATGAAACGCGTGAAGCAACTCGACCACTCGCGCCAACCGCTGCGTGAAAGGTTCGGGGTCGAGATGGCGACCGGGGACCAACGCAGTGATGAGGGTGCCGATTTCAGGAAGCGTGGCGATGACGGCCGGTCCAATACCAAGAGCGGCCGCGCGCAGTGCCGCTTCGGACTCATTGGCGCGATCGATGCCCAGCAACTCCGTACGCTCGCCTGGCACCCGAATCACGCGCGGTTCACCATCGACGTTGGCGACGAAGTTGGTGTTGGTGATGCCACCGTGAAGGGGTGCAACGGAGATCTGGCTCCCTTCCCAGCCCGGCACCTGCCGGACAAGGGCCTCGATATCTCTCTCGGTCAAGGATTGCGCCATAGGTCGTAGGTGTAGCAGGGTGCCATCGTGAGCCTGTACCCGTATGCCGAACGCTTCGGTGTCGTCCGCGCATTTCCGCAGCGCGGTCGTCCGCGCGCCGAGGTGCTTGCCGAAATCGACGTGATGTCGGAGGTCGAGGACTCGCCATACCACGAGGGCAGGATCAGCGGGAGCATCTACAGCGGCGACGAAGCGCATTACGCCTTCCTCAACGAGGTATTCGGCCACTACAGCCACGCCAACGTGTTGCAGCGCGACATGTATCCGAGCGCGACTCGATTCGAAGGCGAAATCATCGCCATGACGGCCGACATGTTGCACGCGCCTGTCGTTGCAGGTGAAGGGGCATGCGGTGTCATCACGAGCGGCGGTACGGAGAGCCTGATGAACCCATTGCTCGTGTATCGAGAATGGGGACGTGCGCGCGGCGTCACGCAACCCAACGTCGTCATGCCCGTCACGGCGCATGTTGCACTCGACAAAGGCGCGCACTATTTCGGCATCGAGTTGCGCAAAGCGGCAGTGACCGATCAGTTCGTGGCCGACATGGACTCTGTTCGTTCGTTGGTCGACGACAACACGGTGGCGTTGGTGGGCTCGGCAGGTACGTACGCGCACGGCCTCATCGATCCGATCGACGAACTGTCGGCGCTCGCCGTCGAGCGCGGCATCAACCTGCACGTCGATGGTTGCCTCGGCGCATTCATCCTCGCGTGGGGCGTTGACCTCGGCTACCCCGTTCCAGTGTTCGACTTTCGCCTACCGGGTGTCACGTCGATCAGTGCCGACTCTCACAAGTACGGTTTCGGCTTGAAGGGTTCGAGCGTGTTGCTGTACCGCGACCCGGAGCTTCGTCGGCTGCAATACTTCATGGTCTCTGACTGGCCCGGCGGCCTCTACACATCACCGGGAATGAGTGGATCGCGTTCCGGAGGCATCATCGCCGCCGCGTGGGCAGCCATGGTCACGCTTGGTCGCGATGGCTACACCGCCATCGCCGCCGACATCTTCCGCACGGCCGCCGAGTTACGCGGAGTGATCGAATCCAACGACGAGTTGCGCGTACTCGGCGATCCGTATTTCAACGTCGCTTTCACAACGACCAAGCAGAGCGGTCTCGACATCTTCCACGTCAACGACTTCCTCGCGTCGCGGCGCTGGCGGATGAACGGCCTGCAGCTGCCGGCCGCTTTGCACTTCTGCATCACTCGTCCGAACACGCAGCCAGGTGTGATTGATCGCTTCGCTGTCGACCTGGCGCAAGCAATCAGCTACGCCCGCGAGCACGTCGGCACGCCCGCAAAGTCGGGCGCGTTCTACGCCGGTGATGTGACGCGCGAACAGATCGAATCGGGAATGGCGTCGTGGCTCGACGCCACCCAATCCCTGCCGCCAAGCTGACCCTTAGCGCGATTGGGACCATTTGGGGTGCCATTCACGAGGCGTAGTAACGTCGGCTGCGATGTCCGACTTCCTACGCGACTATCTCAACGTGGTGTGGTTCGCGGCCATCGCGATCGTTCTCGCCAGTTCTCTGTTGGGCATTTCCGCGGTGCTGCGGCCCAGCAAGCCGTCGACCGAGAAGAACATGGCCTACGAGAGCGGCGTCAATCCGGTTGGTGATGGCTGGTCGCAGAGCCAGGTTCGTTACTACATTTTTGCTCTGCTGTTCGTGGTGTTCGATGTCGAAGCGGTCTTCATCTTCCCGTGGGCCACGCGCCTCGAGGTGTACGCCACCTTCGGCCTTGTCGAAATGGGAATCTTCGTCTTCGTCCTGCTCCTTGGCCTCGTGTATGCGTGGCGCAAGGGTGTCTTGCGCTGGGTGTAGCTGAATGGGCTTGGTCGACAGAGGGCGCCTGCCCACACCGCTTACTACGTTGTTCAACCTCGGCCGCTCGTACAGCCTTTGGGTGTATCAATGGGGCCTCGCGTGCTGCGCGATCGAGATGGGTGCCGCATTCGGCTCGCCGCGCTACGACGTGATGCGTCTCGGCGTCATCCCGCTGCCGGCGAGCCCGCGCCAGGCCGACCTAGTCGTCATCTCTGGCACCGTCACCGACAAGATGGCACCGAGCGTGAAGCGCCTGTACGAGCAGATGCCCGAGCCGAAGTATGTGATCAGCATGGGTTCGTGCGCAAACTGCGGCGGGCCGTACTGGGACAGTTACTCGGTGACGAAAGGCGTCGATCAGATTATTCCTGTCGACATTTACGTTCCGGGTTGCCCGCCCCGCCCGGAAGCACTGCTCGAGGGTGTCGTGCTGCTGCAGCAGCGCATCAAGAACGAAGACATGGGTGCGCGCTGGCGCGGCGAGGGTACGCACGCGCGCGTCGCCGAGCCGGTCGTTGTCGGAGGTGGTCCGATTGAGTGACGCACCAGCAAGTCCGGAGTTAGTTCACGACCCTGTAGTTAACGACAAGGTTCGCGAAGGCGTAGTGACCGCGCTGCGCGCCGCGCTCGGCGACGGTCTCATCGATAGCGTCATCAAGCCAAACGACGACATGTGGGTGCGCGTGTCCGCGGCGGTGTGGCAACAGGCGGGTCGTGTTCTACGCGACACGGTCGGTTGCGACTACTTCTGCTTTCTGTCCGCTATCGACTGGATGCCGAGCCCGTACGGTCGCGGCGAAGACGACCCGACCGCGCCACCGCCCGAACGCGATACCGCGATCAAGCAGGGCTACACGGGTGGCGAGACGCGCATGCAGGTCTTCGCGCGCGTGACGAACTTGACCAAACACTTCGGCGTGACCATCAAGGCCGATGTCCCCGACGCGCAACCAAGTGTCGACAGCTGGGTGACGGTCTATGCCGGTGCCAATTGGCACGAGCGTGAGACCCACGAAATGTTCGGTATCGACTTTCGGGGTCACCCCGACCTGCGCAACATCTACCTCCCGACCGACTTCGAGGGTTATCCGTTGCGCAAGGACTTCCCGTTGCTCGCACGCATGGTGAAGCCGTGGCCAGGCATCGTCGACGTGGAACTGCTTCCCGGTGATGACACCGACGACGAACCGGCTGTTCCTGCGGAGCCCGCATGACCGATCTCGCGGACCGGCAGAAGCTCAGCTACATCGCGGCGCAGGCGGCCGATGCACGTTTGAACGTCGAGCTCGAGACCGAGGGCATGACGCTCAACATTGGTCCGCAGCATCCGGCGACGCTCGGAACGCTGCGCATCATCGTTCGCCTCGACGGCGAGCAGGTGGTCTGGGCTGAGCCGGGCCTTGGCTACATGCATCGCGGCTACGAGAAGCTCACCGAAGTGCGCACGTTCCCGCAAGTGACCGCACTCGTCAACCGCATCGACTGGCTGGGCAGCTTCGCCAACGAGGTGCCCTTCATCCTCGCGGCCGAGAAGCTGATGGAGGTAGAAGCTCCGCCGCGTGCGCAATGGATCCGCACCGTGCTCTTCGAGCTCAGCCGAATCGCCAACGTCTCGTTGTTCCTCGGTGACCTCGGCGTGCAACTCGGTGCTATCACGCCAGTGTTTATGGCGTTCCGCGACCGCGAGTATGTGTTGAATCTGATCGAGGGCGCGACCGGTGGCCGCTTCCATCCGAACTTCGATCGAATCGGTGGCTTGAAGGAAGATCTGCCGGCTGGCTGGATCACCGAGACCAAGCAGGTGATGAAGAAGCTGCGCAACTTCTGCGACCAAATGGAAGACCTGCTCTTCGGCAACGAGATCTTTCAGAGTCGCCTGCGCGGCATCGGTGTCATTCCAGCGGAAGTTGCCAAGCAGTACGGCCTGAGTGGTCCGAACCTGCGCGCCAGCGGCGTCGACTGGGACCTACGTCGCGATCAGAAAATCGCCCTCGCCTACGACAAGGTTCAGTTCAAGGTGTGGACTCATCCTGACGGCGACAGTTTTGCGCGCTGCTGGATTCGGCTGCAGGAAACACGCGAGGCAACAAAGATCGTCGATCAGTTGCTCGATGGCATTCCCAGCGGCTCGGTGATGGCGAAGGTGCCGCGCATCATCAAGGTGCCCGAAGGTGAAGCGTGGGTGAGCACCGAGAACCCGCTCGGTGAGATGGGCTACTACGTCATCAGCAAGGGCGACCTCGGGCCGTTCCGCGTGAAGATCCGGTCGGCGAGCTTCAACAACATTTCGGTCGTGCCGTGGGTGTTGCGCGGCGTCTATGTCCCCGACGTGATTTCGATTCTCGCCTCGCTGTATTTCATCCTGGGAGACATCGACAGATGATGTCGGTCGCGATCCTCGGCGCCGATGTTCCGTACTGGGCGCAGTCACTGTTGCGCGTACTTGGCGGCGCGATCGCAGTGCTGTTGCCAGCGGGCACCATCGTCTACCTCTTCTTGTTCAAGATGATGAGCTTCATGCAGAGCCGTCTCGGGCCGATGGAAGCCGGGCCTTACGGCAGCATGCAGCTGTTCGCCGAGGTCGGTAAGTGGTTGCAGAAAGAAGACATCTCGCCGACCCGCGCCGACAAGCGAGTGTTCCGCGCGGCGCCGTTGGTGGTGCTGATGAGCACGTTCCTTCTCGTCGCAGTAGTTCCGTTCGGCCCCGACGCCTACTTCACCAACTTCGACGCTGGCGTGTTCTACATGCTCGCCGTCAGCAGCATCAGCACGCTCGGCATCTTGATGGCCGGTTGGAGCAGCGCGAACAAGTACTCATTGCTCGGTGGTTTGCGGGCGGCGGGCCAGTTGATCGCGTACGAACTGCCGATGGTGCTCGGGGTGATCGGGGTGGTCATTCAGGCCGGCACGATGAACCTGCAACAGATAGTGGTGAAGCAGAACAGCGACGAAATCTTCGGCTGGAACGGCATCGGCTTCCCATACATCCTCACGCAGGGCGTCGGCTTCCTGATCTTCATGATCGCAGTGCAGGCGGAACTGACGCAGACTCCGTTCGACATGCCGATCGCCGAATCGGAACTCGTCTCGGGCTACATGACCGAATACTCCGGGTTCCGGTTCCTGATCTTCTTCATTGCCGAGTTCGCCACCGCCGGCGTGTTCGCACTGATCGCCAGTGTGCTGTTCCTCGGCGGTTGGGGAGTTCCGTTCGCATGGTTCGACTGGGCTCCGGTTGGAAATCACGAGGTCAACAACTGGATGAACATCGGCGGCCCACTGATCATGTTCACCAAGATGATGGTGCTGACCGGAATCATCATGTGGGTGCGCTTCAGCTATCCGCGGGTCCGTGAAGACCAACTGCAACGCTTCGCGTGGAAGGTTCTCATT